>CAZNGQ010000416.1:0-1510 GCA_964572095.1 uncultured Oscillospiraceae bacterium | reverse complement strand
CTTCCTGCACCGAGATGTTTGCCCCGACCGGCAGGAAATAGCGTCCCATCAGGCTGTCGCTGATTCGTGCGGTCTTGCCGGATTCGTCCTTTATCGTGATGCGCGGACGCTTGTCGGCGTCTCTCGACTCGATGATGACCTTGCGTGACAGGCCGGTGACCTCGTCCACCTGCTCTTCCACCGTCACGCCCTCGATGATGTCGCCGAACTTTATCTTTCCGGCAACCTCGGTGAGGATGGGCATGGTGTAGGGGTCCCACTCGGCAAGGGATTCCCCCGACTTGACATGCATGCCCGGCCCGAATTTGATCTTCGCACCGTAAACAATCGAATATTTCTCACGTTCGCGGCCGGTTTCGTCCTCGATGGCCAACTCGCCGTTGCGGTTCATGACGATGTGATGGCCTTCCGGGGTGGGGACGCTGTTGATGTTGATGAACTTGACCGTTCCTTCGGTGCGCGCCTCGAGAGACGTCTGTTCCGCATGCCGCGAAGCGGTGCCGCCGATGTGGAAAGTACGCATCGTAAGCTGGGTGCCCGGCTCGCCGATGGACTGGGCGGCGATGACGCCGACCGCTTCGCCGAGATTGACGAGGTGCCCCCGCGCAAGATCGCGGCCGTAACACTTGGCGCATATGCCCCGCCTGCTCTGACAGGTCAGCACGGAACGTATCTTCACCTTCTCCAGTCCGGCATCCTCAATCCTGGCCACCAGGGTCTCGTCGATCTCCTCGTTGGCAGGAACCAGGACCTCGCCGGTGACCGGGTCGAGGATATCGTCCAGCGCCACGCGGCCGAGGATGCGGTCACCGATGTGCTCGATGATCTCGCCGCCCTCGGTGAGCGCTGAGACCAGCAGCCCGTCGAGGGTCCCGCAATCATCCTCGGTGATGATCGCATCCTGGGCTACGTCCACCAGCCGTCTGGTCAGGTAACCCGAGTTGGCGGTCTTGAGCGCCGTATCGGCCAGACCCTTGCGGGCGCCGTGGGTTGAAATGAAGTATTGCAGAACGGTCAGACCCTCACGGAAGTTGGCCGTGATGGGGGTTTCGATGATCTCTCCCGAAGGCTTGGCCATCAGGCCGCGCATGCCGGCCAGCTGGCGGATCTGCTGGGCAGAGCCCCTGGATCCGGAATCGGCCATCATGTGGATAGCATTGAAGGAAGGTGTCTTGACTTCCTTCCCGTCAGGGGAAGACATTATGTCACGGGAAAGGTTGTCCAGCATCTCCTTGGCAATCTCCTCCGTGGATTTCGCCCAGATGTCGATGACCTTGTTGTAGCGTTCGCCGTCGGTGATCAGGCCCTCGGTGTACTGGTTCTGAATCTCCTTGACCTCTTCCGTGGCCCGTTCGATGATGACCGGTTTGCCCTCCGGGATCACCATGTCGTCGATGCAGATGGATATGCCCGCCTCGGTCGAATAGCGGAAGCCGATTTCCTTCAGCTTGTCGGCGAGGATCACCGTATCCTTGTTGCCGGCGAGCCGGTAGCAGGTATCAACCAGGTT
>CAZNGQ010000415.1:0-1515 GCA_964572095.1 uncultured Oscillospiraceae bacterium | reverse complement strand
AATGGGGCCGCGATGATGAGGATGGTCTTAGTTTGCAATGCGCGTCACCTTTTTATAGGGGATGCCGTATACCTTCTTGTAGAAATCGTCGATAGTCCTGTCGATGTTGACATCCCGAAACCGTTCCGGATAGGCCCTTGACGCCATCCACAGCGCAATGGGCGCGATGCGGGGCGACCAGATCGACCAGTGGGGGGCCTTGAAGACGGCGCGCTCCCTGACGGCGCGCACGTGCCGCCACTGGGGATTGGAGAGGATGTCGGCCGCGCCGTAGCGGGCGTTGCCCCAGATGAAGACCAGGTCCGGGTCCCATGCCGCGATCCGTTCCAGGGGCACGTCCGCGGTGCGCCCCCGGATGGAGCCGGCCGCGTTTTCCAGGTTGATGATGCGAAACAGGTCGCTGGTGACACCGGCCCTGCCGGCGGCCGTGGTCGGCTTGCTGCCGATCCAGAGCGCCCCTTTCCGTGCCGCCTGGGGGATTGAAGCGGTGCGGAAGCGGATCATGGCGAAGATGCGCTTCATTTCGTTGATGGCGGTCTCGACCTTTCGCTCCTGACCGAACAGCTTCCCCTGGAGACGAATGACACTGTAGAGTTCCGCGATGCTTTCCGGGTAGACCGCGATCACGGGGAGCCCTCGTGCCCGCAGGAAGCGGACTGCCTTCGGATTGCTGCTCCAGGTGATGACCACGTCGGGCCGGAGCCGGAACAGGGTCTCGGCATTCACATCCATGGCGCTGCCCGCGGAGTTGACGGCGCGGCAGAAATCCGGCTTCACCGCTCGCAGCAGGTCGTTTTCCAGGGCGAAGCGGCTGATGCCGGCGACCCGGTCCCAGGCGCCGGTCACCGGAAGCAGTTCGTAGGTCTCGTAGAGGACCGCCCGCTTCACCGGGACCCGCACGGTGACGCCGGTCCCGGTCTTGTCGCGCCACGTGAGGGTCCCCGCAAAGGCGCTGAACGCCTGCGCCAGCAAGCAGAGTAGGCAAAAGATGCAAATCGCCGGTTTCATGATCAGAACTTCAGGTCCAGGCTGGCAAAGAACGAGCGTCCCGGCGCCACGTAGTAGGTATAGTACTCCCTGTCCAACAGGTTGTTCACGCTGAAGGAGATGGCGGCCCGATCCGTTACCCGGCACGCGGCTTTCAAATCAACGATGAAATAGGGGTCGTAGGAACCGTAGACATCGTTTTCGGTATCGCTGTTGCTGTCAGTATTGTAGCGTTTCGACACGTACCTCCCCGTGACGAACAGGGAGGCGGGGCCCCAGGACGCGTCAGCGCCCAGCGAGAACATGTGGCGGGGGACCTGCGTCAACCGCTTTCCCTGCAGGGTCGAATCGGGCGCGTAGTCGGTAATTTCGGAGTCGGTATAGGTATACCCGGCGAACAGGCGGAGAGAACGGCCAAACTTTTGCTCGAATTCCAGTTCGACACCCCTGGTTTCCGCGCTTGCAATATTGGTGTACCTCTTGTTTGCGTACACTGTCCCTCCTATGGTGGTCGTTTCGCCGGTGGTG
>CAZNGQ010000414.1:0-1522 GCA_964572095.1 uncultured Oscillospiraceae bacterium | reverse complement strand
AGGCTGTACCGAAGCATCGACGTCGAGGCGATGAAGGAATTCGCGGAGTTCGGGGTGCTGCGGTTGCCCTATATCGAGTACATCCTGTCAAACGCACGCCTGATCGCGCAGATGACGCACGAAGACCGGATCACCCTGATGGAAGCCATCCTCGAAAAGCATCCTCCGGCGGAATTTTCGCGATCGTACCGCCTCTCTTTCAACGCGTCCTTCCTGCTGATCGGCCGGTTGCTGGAGGCGGACTCTCCCGAGTTCCGGAGCCAGGTGGACCTGGACGCGAACCTGAGCACCTTCCTCGGAGGCGGAATGTCGATTTTTGATGAGCAGGAGGAGCCTGTCGACCTGGTCGAGCTGGCAGTGCGTCATCTGGAAAAGACCACCACCGGAACCACCTCCGGGACCGAAGTGCCAAAAAGAACCGCGGGACCGACCATGCCTGTGCCCACCCCGGGACCCGGACCCGACACCCTGCGGTATTTCTGCGATGTGATTCCGTGGAGTGCGTATTCCGACGCCAAGGTGTTGCAGGCGGAAGTCCGGCTGCCGCACGACAAGGACATGGACCAGAGCTATTTCACACTGGTGGATGAGAGCCTGGATCTGTATTACGGGCTGACGGATACCGGCAACCCACCGTCCGGCGGCTTTTCGTTCGTGAAATCCATACTCGGGATCTGCCATGTCCCGGACGGCACCAGCAGGACGTTCGCGCAGGTTTCTTCAGGCCGGCAGGCGTTGTACATGACGGCCGACGAAAATTACATCGTCTGGCGCGACTGTACATGGGCGACGGGGGACGCTTCCGACCCGATCATGCACGTGTTTATCCGGGCGACTGGCGGGGATCAGACGTTCACCATGCCGGAGACTGCAGCCGGCGGCGCCTCCACGCGGGCGCCGGGCCAGCCCGGGCTGCTTACGGGGGACGCGTACTACTTTGATTACTGCCCGGTGATATCAGAGACGACGGGCATAGACGACACGAGTCTCTATCGGTATGACATCTCGTCGCGCACCCTCTCACTGGTGGAGGACCATGCGGGTAAACCATTCCTGTTCCGCGGCGAGCCCGCCTGGTTCCGGTTGGACGGCGCCGCGGCCGCCAGCCCGGCCACACCGGTCAACGCGGCCGGGGTGATTGCGGAATTGCCGGTGCTCCCGGTGGCGAAAATCCGGGGCGCGGTGATCGCGGATGACGTGATGATCCTGACGGATCCCGGGGCCAACCCTGCGGTGCAGGTCGAATATGCCGGCGATTCGGCCGGGGACCGCAAGGGATTTGGACTATATGTAGTGCGGGACGGGGTGGCGACGCCAGTTGTCGCGGAGACCGACCCCGGTCTGACCGGCGTCGGGTCAGCCTCGTTTGACCGACCTAAAACGAACGGCCGATATGTCGTGATCGGGCGGACCACGGTCAACCGGTACCCGTTGCTGTACGACATCCAACAGGGCGTGATCGTCGAGATGGACAACCTCCCGCCCGGGGCTTTCGTCCGGGGGTTTTCCGGGGACAAGCTGC
>CAZNGQ010000413.1:0-1531 GCA_964572095.1 uncultured Oscillospiraceae bacterium | reverse complement strand
GTTCTCCCGATCACCACGACAACGGCGACCGGCGGAATCACCCCGAATCAGACGACGGCTGCGTCCGGTAAAACCACCACGAGAATCACCCCCGCCACTGCCGAGATAACCGTACCGTACACGATGCCACCTCCGACGACTGCCGGTGAGGAGTACCAGATCCAGGTGGACGACAGTACGTTTTACCGCAGCGTCATCCCGTGGAGCGCGTATTCGACCGCTTCGGTCCGCCAAAAGGAGATCCCGCAGATCGGGTATAAAGGCACGGAGTTCTGCCATGTCGACGAGGAGAGGAACCTCTACACCATTTCACGCGCGAGTCCTGAATCCCCTGCGGAGCTTGGCCTTTTCAACCTGGAGAACGGCACGTACCGAACCATCGGTATCGCATCCTCGATTCCATTTACGGTGTCCTTTCTGGCTGAGAACGACGGATACATCGTTTGGAAAGAGGAATTGCAGGACGTACGTATCGAAACAGGCAATCCGATCATCCATGTCTATGTCCGGGGTACCGGAGAGGACATCACGTTCAACAGCCTGAGGGTCGACTCGATCCATGATGGCTACAAGATCCTGGGTTCACGCTCGCCGGTGCTGGTTCTGGACGATGCGGTCTACATCAGCGTCGATGTGGATGCCGGCGACAAGCTGACCTACCAGGACCTGTACCGGTTCGACCTGACCACGCGGAAGCTGGAGTTGGCGGTGAGTCACGCGACCCGGCCGTTTGTCTACAACGGCGGGCTGGCCTGGTTCCATCTGGATTACTTTCTGGACATCGCCACACCGACGTCGGCCTCGGGGGTGATCGCCGGGATGCCGGTCCTTCCGCGCAGCGCGGCAGACAATGTAACCATCGCCGGCGATCTGGTCATTTCCCATAAAACGCGTGATGTGAGCGATAACTATCTGTTCAAAGACGGGATCATGACCTTGCTCTCCGTCAAGTGCCATATCTACGACAAGCCGCCCGAGAACCTGTGCGCAAACGGCGACCTGCTGGCTTTTTCCATATCATGGGCGGAGGGCTGGCCGTTCTTGTACGACATCGGCCGGTCGGTGCTGGTCGACCTGACGGAACCGATGGGACAAGCGCAAATACTGGGTTTTACCGGCAGCCGGCTGTACTATTACAACGCACCTGAGAATATGTCGAACACAGGCACAGAGGGAACAATCGGCTGGATTGATTTGGACGCACCGGGGTGACCGGCTAGCGCAGGTTCAACAGCTCGGACAGTTCCGTGATGATCCGGTCCGGCCGAAACGACGCGACCGGCCACTCCTGCCCGCGCCCCAGCCAGACGGACATCAGACCGGCCGACCGGGCACCCTGCATATCGACGATCGGGTTGTCCCCGACAAACAGTGCCGTCCCGGCATCGGCGCCCATTTGTGCCAGGGCCAGGCGGAAGATCTCCGGATCGGGCTTTCGGATGCCCGCTTCCTCGGAAATCACGATAGCACTCATGTAGGTGCGGATTCCCAGTTTGTCGATTTTTGCGTGCTGCAATACGGTCACCCCGTT
>CAZNGQ010000412.1:0-1540 GCA_964572095.1 uncultured Oscillospiraceae bacterium | reverse complement strand
GGCGACCTGTCCGACCCCGTTGCGCAGGCGACCCTCCGGATCGTCAAGGTGTTCTGGGGTCTGGATTCCAGCCTTGCCTACAAGCGCCACTTCCCGGCGATCAACTGGCTCAACAGCTATTCGCTGTACGCCGACCGTGTGGACGACTGGATGGACGCGAACGTGTCGTCCGAATGGCATGTGCTGCATGCCGAGGCGATCCGCCTGCTGCAGGAGGAATCCGAGCTGGAGGAGATCGTCAAGCTGGTCGGCCTGGACTCCCTGTCGCCGCTCGACCGCCTCAAGCTGGAGGCCGCCCGATCCCTGCGCGAGGACTACCTCCAGCAGGACTCGTTCGATCCGGTCGACACCTACTCCTCCCTGGAAAAGAAGCTGGGCATGCTCCAGCTGGTCATGGAATACTACCATCTCGGCACCAAGGCGCTGGACCGCGGCGTCTCCATCCGCACGCTGACCAACCTGCCGGCGAGGGACCTGGTCGCCCGCCTCAAGTTCGTGCCCGAGGACGAGTTCGCCGGCGCGATGAGGACGGTGCGCGAAGCCTATGCCGACCAGCTCCGACCCAGCCAGACGCAGGGGGTGAAATAAGATGCCCAGAGAATATCGCACGATCGAAGAAGTCGCCGGCCCGCTGATGCTGGTCAAGATGGTCGAGAACGTCAAGTACGGCGAACTCGGCGAAATCGAGCTGCCCTCGGGCGACCTGAGGCGCTGCCGCGTCCTCGAGATCGACGGGACCAACGCGCTCGTCCAGCTGTTCGAGAACACGGTCGGAATCAACCTGGAAAACAGCAAGGTCCGCTTCCTGGGGCGCGGGCTGGAACTGGCCGTCTCGGGCGACCTGCTCGGCCGGGTCTTTGACGGCATGGGCCTGCCGGCCGACGGCGGGCCGCCGGTCATCCCCGACCGCCGCATGGACGTCAACGGCCTGCCGATGAACCCGGCCGCCCGCAACTATCCGTCCGAATTCATCCAGACCGGCGTGTCGGCCATCGACGGCCTCAACACCCTGGTCCGCGGACAGAAGCTCCCGATCTTCTCCGGCTCCGGCCTGCCGCACGCCCAGCTGGCGGCGCAGATCGCGCGCCAGGCCAAGGTGCGTTCCCTCAAGGAAGGGAGCGAAGCCGGCAGCGCCGGGCAGTTCGCGGTCGTCTTCGCCGCGATGGGCATCACGTTCGAGGAAGCCGACTTTTTCGTCGAGGATTTCCGCCGTACCGGCGCCATCGACCGCGCGGTCCTGTTCATGAACCTCGCGAACCATCCGGCGGTCGAGCGCATCGCCACGCCCCGCATGGCCCTGACCGCAGCCGAGTACCTCGCGTTCGAAAAGGACATGCACGTGCTCGTCATCATGACCGACATCACAAACTACGCGGAGGCGCTGCGCGAGGTGTCCGCCGCGCGCAAGGAAGTCCCCGGCCGCCGCGGGTATCCCGGCTACCTCTACACCGACCTGGCCACGCTGTACGAGCGCGCCGGCCGGCAGAAAGGCAAGGAGGGGTCCATCACGCTGATCCCCATCCTGACGATGCCCGAAGAC
>CAZNGQ010000411.1:0-1542 GCA_964572095.1 uncultured Oscillospiraceae bacterium | reverse complement strand
GGCGCCCAGGCTCTTGCGCTGACGGTAGACGTTGACTCGGAAGCGGCTGACGTTCGGGATGCCGTAGGAGAAGTCAACCTCGCCCTTGGTGTTCAGCTCTTCCCGCTGTTTGAGGTTCAGCATGGACATGCAGAGCTTCTCGGTGTGTTCCGGCGCGAGGATATATTCCCGCATCGGCACCAGGTTGCCGTTGATCCGCATCATCGGCGGCAGCGCCACGGTCAGGTGGACGTCGGAGGCCTTGCTTTCCAGGGCCTCGATCAGCAGCTCGTTCAGCGTCGACTCGCCGACGACCGTGAAGGATTCCATGTTCAGGTCGAGGTCCAGGTTGAAGTTGATCGGTGTTTCCATTTTTCACATCCCCCGTTATTTGGCTTCGTCGACGGAGTAAGTCACCTTGAGCATTTCCTGGGTGGTGGTCACGCCGTCGAGAACCAGCTTGATGCAGGTATCCATCAGGGTGGACATGCCCTGGCGGATGGCGACTGTGCGGATCTGGTCGTCGGAGGCCCGGCGATCGACCAATTCCCTGATTTCCTTGGTGACAACCAGAATTTCATGAATCGCGGTACGACCCTTGTAGCCGCTGTAATTGCATTCGGGGCAACCGGCGCCCCGGAAGAGCGGGCGCGGTTCGCGCAACCTGAGCTGCATGGCCTCGGAATGGGCCGGCTTATAGGACTCTTTGCACTTGGGGCAGATCTTGCGGACCAGGCGCTGGGCGACGATGCCGACCACCGAGGAGGAGACCAGGTAAGGATCGATGCCCATGTCGACCAGGCGGGTGACCGTCGAAGCCGCGTCATTGGTGTGGATGGTGCTCAGGACCAGATGGCCGGTGATTGAGGCGCGGATGGCAATCTCGGCCGTCTCGCCGTCGCGGATTTCGCCGACCAGGATGATGTCCGGGTCCTGGCGGAGGATGGAGCGAAGGCCGCTGGCGAAGGTCATACCGGCCTTGACATTGACCTGGACCTGGTTGACGCCGGTCATGCGGTATTCGACCGGGTCCTCGACTGTGACGATGTTGGTCGTCGGCTGGTTCAGCTCCTTCAAAACCGTGTACAGAGTCGTCGTTTTGCCGGAGCCGGTCGGGCCGGAGACGAGGATGATGCCATGCGGGCTCTTGACAATGCGGTCGAACATGGCGGTGTTGGTCTCGGACAGGCCGAGCATGCCGCGTGAGAGCTGGACTTCGCCGCGGCTGAGGATACGGATAACCACCTTTTCCCCGTTGACGGTCGGCAGGATGGACAGACGCATGTCCACGGGACGGTTGGCGATCACAGTCTCCACGCGGCCGTCCTGCGGGATGCGCTTTTCGGCGATATCCATGCCGCCGATGATCTTGATGCGCGTGATAACTGCCGCGTGGGCGTTCTTGGGGGCAGTCATGACCTCCTGCAGGACACCGTCCAAGCGGAGGCGCACGCGCATCTGCCCCTCGGTCGGCTCGATGTGAATATCGCTGGCGTTGATCTTGATCGCGTGCTCGATGATCGAGTTGACGAGCTTGACCACCGGCGCGTTGGCGACTTCGTC
>CAZNGQ010000410.1:0-1544 GCA_964572095.1 uncultured Oscillospiraceae bacterium | reverse complement strand
GTGATGTCTTCGTAGACGTCCTCCGGCAGGCCGACGTTCTCGAGGTCCAGCGAAACGACGCTGCGGTCGAGCACGCGCAGCACCACGCTCTCGCCGTGAGCCGTCGGCAGGCACGACACGCGAAGGTCGATCATGCGCCCGGCCACCGTCAGCGAAATGCGTCCGTCTTGGGGGACACGCCGCTCGGCGATGTTCAGCCCGGACATGACCTTGATGCGGGAAATGATCGGCAGCGCCAGGCGCCGCGGCGGCGGCGTCATCTCATACAGCGAGCCGTCCACGCGGTACCGGATCTTGAAATCCTTCTCGAACGGCTCGAAGTGGATGTCCGAGGCCCGGTCCGTCACCGCCTGGTACAGCACGAGGTTGACAAACCGGATGACCGGCGCGGCGGACGCGGCAGACTCCAAGCTCTTCTCGTCCAGCGACTCGTCGACGTCCAGCGACTTGTCCAGCGCCAGGTCCGACTCGAGGCTGTTCAGCATGTCCGCAACCGTCGCGCTCTCGTCCCCGTAGTACTCGGACACGCGCTCGCGGACATCCTTCTCGCGGGCCAGCACAAACTGCACGTCCTTGGTCAGCACGAACATCAGCTCGTCCATGACGTGCGGATCGATCAGATCGCACGTCGCCAGCGTGATCGTCCCCGCCGAGGCATGGACGGGAACCACGTTGTACATGCGCGCCACGTTCGCGGGAATGCTCTGGATCACATCGGTGTCCAGCGCCGTCACCCCCAGATCCATCACTTCGCAGCCTTGGTAGGCCGCCATCATGCCGAGCAAGTCATCCTCGCTCACATACCCCATGTCGATCAGCAGGGTGCGGATCGGCTTGCCGGTGCGCGTGTGCTCCTCGTGCAGCTCGTCCGCCTGCTGCTGGTCGATGATGCCGTTGCTGACGACGAGGTCAATCAACGGATCGTAGGCGGGCGCACTCGGTGTCAACGTCTCAGACATGCTCTACCTCCTAGACTGAAGCTCTTCCTTCAGTTTCTGGACCAATGTGTCGGGATCCTGCGACTTGGTCACCAAGTCATCGTAAGAAATCATGCCGCCCAGATACAGCTCCATCAAGTGGGCGTCGAGCGAAATCATGCCGTATTTCGCGCCGGTCTGAATGTCGGAGGTGATCTGAAACGTCTTGTTGTCGCGGATGCGGGACCGGATCGAGGGCGTCGAAATCATGATCTCGAACGCGGCCACGCGGCCGGGCTTGTCGACGCGGGGCAGCAGCAGCTGCGAGATCACCGCGACCAAGCCCACCGACAGCTGGGTGCGCACCTGCTCTTGCTGGTCGGTCGGGAAGGCGTCGACGATACGGTCGACGGTCGCGGCCGCGCCCGTCGTGTGCAGCGTGGCAAAAACCAAGTGCCCCGTTTCCGCCGCCGTGATCGCGGCCTGCATCGTCTCCAAGTCGCGCATTTCGCCCACCAGAATCACATCGGGGTCCTGGCGCAGCGCGCGCCGGATCGCCTCCGCGAAAGTCGGCACGTCATGGCCGATCTCGCGCTGGGTCACGACCGACTTCTTGTGGGGGTGATA
>CAZNGQ010000409.1:0-1568 GCA_964572095.1 uncultured Oscillospiraceae bacterium | reverse complement strand
CCTTCGCGGTGTCCTGATCACCGCCGCCGGACACCACGAAGGTGTGCTGCACGCGGTTGTCTCTCTGCAGAGGGTAGCGGACCGTCGAGGCATCCGCCGACAGGGCGATCTGCGTGCGTGCTCCGCTATAGTTCGCAATATCCGGGCCTCGGAAGGACTTCAGCTTCCCGTCGGGCCCCATGACGCCCACGCCGGGATCCTCCGCCGCGAACGCGATATGGTTGTCCGGCATCTGCTGGATTTCCGTAATGCGGTTCTGGGTCAGGGGGATTGTCTCGGGGGCGTCCCGTCCCCGGTTCTTCCATCGGTATACCGGGTTCAGTCCGTCGCCGGCGTACTGGCCGCTGGCGTACAGCATCGTCCCGTCGGATGACCAGACAATGCTGGTGAATCCGACCTGGTTCGCGATCTTGCCGGTTTCTGCATGATACAGGAGCGACAGGTCCCTGGACGAGATGATCGAGATCACCGGCACGTCGATAAACCCGACCCCGATCAGGTCTGCATCCGGTGAGAAGCGCACCGAGACGGGCCGCTTTCCTCCCGGCACGCTCCGTCGGCCGATCAGCTTGAAGTTGCGGTCGTACAGACGGACAAATCCGTCCAGGGCCGTTGTCACAATGCGGCCCTCTCGATTGATGTCCACGTCCATCACGTCGTCACGGTACTGGGCATCCACAGCAACCGTCTTGCCATCGGCAAGGCTCAGCACCCGGAAACCGGAATACCCCTGCAGTCCGACTGCCAGATGCCGGCCGTCGGGCATCCAGGCAAGCGCGTTGACGACGTTCTCAAACCCCCCGATCCGGCGAGTCATCTCACCGCTCAGAACATCAAAGAAATAGATGGATGCCTTCCCATCCCAGTCCCAACCTGTCCAGCCCCCCGTCGCAACGGTTTTGCCGTCCGGCGATACGGCGACGGCATATAACCGGCCTTCATGGCCTGCGTCGATGGGAACCCGCAGCACGGATAGCAAATGCATCTCCGGCATCTGCCAGACACGGACCGTCTTGTCGTCCGAGCACGTGATGAGGCGGTTGCGCGGGAGATCGGCCACCACGCGCCTGATCAGCGTCGTATGCATGCCCGTCTCGACCCGCAGCTGCGGCAGGGAGACGGGTTCGGCCGCGCGAGCCATCCCTGGAGAGATCGCAGACATAATTAAAAACAGCACAAGGACAACGATTCTGTGCAACACGGTTTTCATCCCCATTGGTCGGTCTTCCGGCACGCTTCCCCAGGAATTCCCTGTTGCCGGTCTCCGGAAGGACGCTACCTCCGCCCGAAGTCCGTCGACTGGCCGGCTCCGCGACCGCCGGAAAGCTTGATTTGTTTCTTCCTTTTTTCCTTTTCCTGTTCTTCGTCTTCGGCAGTTCCCTCTTCTTCCCCGGGGATGATCTCGCTCAAGGCGCCGCTGCCGGTCGGCGAAGTTGACGCCGTACCAGCGGAGCGCCCGGAACTTCGCCGCGAAGTAGCGGCCGAACGCCTCGTTGTCCACGCTGATGTGCAGCGGCTTGCCGGTGGAGCCGCTCGTCAGCAGGTACTTGGCCTCGTCCTCGGGCGTG
>CAZNGQ010000408.1:0-1568 GCA_964572095.1 uncultured Oscillospiraceae bacterium | reverse complement strand
CTGTTCATCGCGGAACTCGCCAGGCGGATGCCGCCGGAGCGCTTGTGCGCCTATGCGGTCGACCCCGGATTGGTCCAGACCGGCATCGGACTCAAGGGAACCTCCGGCATCGAGCGGCTGGTCTGGCGCCTGCGCATGCGCGCGGGCACCTCGCCGGACGTCCCCGCCGCTGAGATCGCCGCCCTCGCGACCGACCCGGCCTATGCCGGCCGGTCCGGGTTGTACTGGCGGAAAGCCCGCGCGAAGCGGGCGAGCCAAAAGTCCGGAATCGACCCGGGCTTTCCGCCACGGAAAGCCCGCGCGAAGCGGGCGAGCCGGACGGCGCGGGATCCGGAGCAGGCCAGTCGGCTGTGGAGTTTGTCCGAGCGGTTGTGTGGGATCGAATTTCGACCATAATCGAAAAACTTCCGTTTTTACGGATTATTTCGATTATAGTCGAAAAACTTTCTGTGTAATGGTGATCTACAAACGCTCCGCGGTCCAGTCGAACGCCTCCCCGGCCAAGGCTCCACGACTCACCAACTCCGCAAGCCCTGCCGCCGTACCGGGCTCCCGCCCGAGAACGACGCCCTCCGGGCAGTCGATCGCCCAGGCGTCCAGAAGTCGCAGACCCACAGACCGCCGGAGGCAAAATACCGTATGCCACGCAATCTGCACCCCCTCCATCACGGGAAAGGGCCCCTCGGCACGGATGCCCTTGTCCCGGATGAAATCGATGGCGTCGACCAGCAAGGTTGCTCCGGCGACCCGGTCGCGTGCTGCAAACGCGAAATGCCGGAGGTTGCCCATGACGATCGCCCCAAAGCACAGCGGGCAGGGCTCCAGCGTGGTGTACAGCGTGTAGCCGCGTATGTCGGGATGCGTGTCCTCCTGCACCTGCAGGATCGCGTTGATCTCCGCGTGCGCGATCTTGTGCCCCGCGATCTGCGGCGACGGGGCATCGGCGGACCGGATCCGGTTGCGTCCGGTCGAGACGATACAACCGTCACAGTCGACGATCACGGCGCCGATCGGGACCGTGCCGTCGACAAAGGCTTCCCAGGCCATCGTAAACGCCGCCTGCCACTGGGGTTCCAGATCCGCAAAACGCATCGTACCATCCTCCCCGATCAAAGAATGACATAGGCATTCCTGCCCTTTTTCCGTGCTTCCTCGATCGCTTCGTGCGTGTCGCTTACACGCTGGCGCAGTGTCGCGGCATCGCCGGTGGCGATCACTCCGCCGATGTAGCAGCCGATCCCGCGGCTCATGCCGAATGGTTTCGTGTCAAACCCCTCGAACGACGCGGCGACTGTCGCAGCGATCCGGCCCGCCAAATCGGCGTCCCCCGGAAAGCACGCCATGAACTCGTCGCCGTGCGAACGGGCGATCGCGAAGTCCGGGGCAAGCGTTTTCAGTCCGGCCTTGAACAGGTCATACGCCGCCACGATCACCGTGTCGCCGACCTCGAATCCGTACTCGTCGTTCACCGCCTTGCAGTGCCCCAGGTCGAGCCGCAGGAACGCCAGCGGCCGGTCGCCGCGGCGGGCCTCCCGCGCCTGGACGTTGTCCTGGAACATTTCCATGTT
>CAZNGQ010000407.1:0-1568 GCA_964572095.1 uncultured Oscillospiraceae bacterium | reverse complement strand
AAAACCGACACCCGCACCCTGCCGTCGGACCTGCTCGCCGGGGACGACGCGCCCGAAAACCATGTTATCGAGCTCACGAACCGGGAGCAGTGCTTCGCGCCCCGGATCCCGTTCCTGTCCTACATCCATGTCAGCGGCCTGACGCTGGCGCACGCCGCCATGGGCTGCCCGGTCCCGCAGCGCGGCGCGCTGTCGTGCTTCCGCGGCCACCATTGGATTGTCGAGGACTGCCTCATCGACTGGTCCAACGCGGTCGGCATCGACTGCGGCAACGAGTGCTGGCACCGCGAGCCGATCGAGGGCCAGATCCTGGGCAACTCGATCCTGCGCCGCAACACGATCCGCGACGCGGGCGTCTGCGGCATCGCCGGCATCCAGAACCAGAACCTGCTCATCGAGGACAACACGATCGAGCGCACCGGCTGGCAGCGCATGGAGCGCTCCTGGGAAGCCGCGGGCATCAAGCTGCACCACGCCGTCGACGCCCTGATCCGCCGGAACGTCATCCGGCAGTGCTACGGCTGCGACGCGATCTGGCTGGACGTCGGCAACGAGAACTGCCGCATCACCTCCAACCTGCTCCTCGACGGCATCGACTCGCGCGAGCACGTGTTCATCGAGGCCAGCCGGGACAAGGAGGACCTCATCGACAACAACATCATCTGGAACGTCGAGGGACGCTACGACCGCGACGCGGTGCCGTCAGAGGCCGGCTCGTCCGGGTGGTACAAGAATTCCGAAGCCGGCGCGGTAAAGAACGGGTACGGGATCTACCTCGAAGGCACGGACCGGCAGCGCATCGTGGGCAACCTGATCGGCAAGTGCAACTACGCCGGTTTCTTTGGCAAGATGGTGCCGTTCCGGATCTCGCGGATGAAGCGCGGCGGAACCACGCGGGAAAACCGGTTCTTCGGCAACCTGTTCTACGAGTGCGGAGACGCCGCGATCATCATGCCCAACGCCCACAACGAATCCGAGGGCAACGCGTACGTCAAGATGCCTGGCGGGTACCTGCGCGTCATGTACCCTGAGCCGGAAATGTGCCTGGATCTGCCCACTTGGCAGGAGTTCTGCGGGTTCGACCTCACCGGCAGCACCCCGGACCTCGACATCGACATCGACACCGAGGCGCTGACCATGGCCGTGACGGTCCGGGGGGACCTGCCCGAGATCCATGCGGACCGTGAGGTCACGACGGACTTTTTCGGCAGGGAGACCGGCAAGAAGCGCGCACCCGGCCCGATCGACGATCTGGCGGAGCGGACCGTGCGGTTCTCGATCGACCCGAGGCGACTTAAGGGGTAGGGGTCAGGTTTTGACGGAATCATGAAAATGGTTCACGAAAGTCCATCGTGTTTGGTGTTGGCAATACACAAAAACGGATGGACTTTGGTGTTTTCGCATATTCCCGTTCCACTGTCGGTGTAATCTCCCACTTTATAAAATCCGTCGGGCAAGACATACTATATAACGGGCTGGAGGGGACGTAGACACCCCTTGCCTGTCAGATGTAAGGAGGACAAAACCATGAAAATCACAGGCGTCCGGCTGGACCGGCACACCATCGC
>CAZNGQ010000406.1:0-1571 GCA_964572095.1 uncultured Oscillospiraceae bacterium | reverse complement strand
GGGTTCGGCAGTTTGATGCTCAATCGGTTACTGCCAGCCAAGATCATGGCCCGCTCTACCAGATTCCGCAATTCCCGAATGTTCCCGGGCCAGGAATACTGCATCAAGGCATCCAGGTCGGCTTCGTCGACCGCCTCGATATTTTTCCCCATGGATTGGTTCAGTTGCTCAACGAACGACCAGACCAGCAGTGGGACGTCGTCCCGGTGATCCCTCAGCGGAGGGACCCGGATCGGGAAAACATTCAAGCGGTAGAACAAATCCTGGCGGAACCATCCGTCCTGGATCGCCTGGCCCAAGTCCCGGTGGGTTGCGGCAATCACCCGGACGTCGACCGGGATCGACTTGCGCCCCCCCAGCCGCTCGATCTGCTTTTCGGCCAAAACGCGGAGCAATTTGACCTGTAGTTCGGGGCTCAGGTCGCCAATTTCGTCCAGAAAGATGGTGGACCCGTTGGCCATCTCGAACCGTCCGATCTGATGGGACAATGCCCCCGTATAGGCTCCCTTTTCCCGGCCGAACAGCTCGCTTTCGATCAGGGTGGCCGGGAGGGCGGCACAGTTGACGCAGACCATGGGCCGGACGCGGCGCAAGCTCATCTTGTGAATGGTTCTGGCCAGCAACTCTTTTCCAGTGCCGGTTTCGCCCAACAGCAGGACAGTCGCGTCCGTCACCGCCACTTGTTCCGCCAGCACCAACATGTGCTGAAAGATCGGGCTCTTGCCCACCATGCCGATGACGGCGGCCTGTTCCGACTGCGTTTTGCGCAGGAACAGGTTCTCACTCCGCAAACAGTTGCGTAGGCGCTTGATTTCATCGCGGGTTTGAGAGAGCTGGTCTTCCAATAACTTCTGTTCGGTGATGTCCCGGTTGCTTCCCCGGCGACCCAGGTATTCTCCATTGGCATGGTAGACCCGCCGGCAGACATGGTCGATCCAGCGCACCTCTCCGTCCGGCCGGATGATGCGGAAAGTGAAAGCGCACCCCTGGCCGTCATTGTCCTGGCGATGATTGTCGACAACGGTAGAAAGATCTTCCGGATGAATGATGGAAAGCAGCAGGGCTGGGTCTTGCTGGAATTTTTCCGGCGAGTGTCCGGTGATGCGCTCACAGGAAGGGGATATGTATTGCAGTTGCCCCACGGGACCGATCCAGTATTCCCAATCGAAAGTGAAATCGGCCACGGCGTTGTATCTTGTTTCGGATTGCCACAGCAAGTTCTGCTGCTCTTGCCGATCGCAAGCGACAACAAAGAGGTCGATCAAGCGCCTAATAGCCACCACGTCTTCATCGTCATAGTCGTGATCGGCATTGGCCACCGCGATTTGTCCCATCAGCTTGCTTCCCAGAATGGCCGGGACCGCCAAAAAATTGCGCAACGGTTCGTGTCCGGGAGGTGTCCCGGTGGACGCGGGATGTGTCTTCGGCTCATTTGTATAGAAAGCCTGCCGGGTGTTCAGGGCGTGCCCCCACAGGTGAGGGAAGAGTCCATCCGGCCGTCTGGGGAACACAATAGGGCCGTGTGCCCTTCGTGTGGATCTCGAATCAGTTCAGCAACACCGGCGTGGAAT
>CAZNGQ010000405.1:0-1574 GCA_964572095.1 uncultured Oscillospiraceae bacterium | reverse complement strand
GGATCCATGAAAGCCTGTATTTACGCGGCACCGCCTGAAGGCGGAACTACAAACATGATCCGTTTTTCTATCATTATCGATTTCTTGCGATTTCATCAATTCTGGCGGCTTTGCAAAAAAGCATCCTATAAAATATTGTATCAGCAGTTGTAGGGGCGACCCTTGCGGTTGCCCGGCAGCCCCGATGAATATACCTCCCCCGGGCGACCGCGAGGGTCGCCCCTACTTATGTGTATCGTAAGCGGATTTTTTAATTGCAGGAAGACGTCCCGGTCAGGGGGAGGACTTGTCCGGCTCAGGCGAGAGGCAGCAGGCCGGCGGTGCCTTCCCGGATTTTTTCCTCGGCCAGTTCCACGACTCTGCGGTGATGGGTAAACAGCAGGACCTGCGTCTTCTTCCCGATCTCCGCCAGCAGGTCCAGGGTGGCCGCGCTCCGCTCCTCGTCGAAATGGACCAGCAGGTCGTCGGCGACGAAGGGCAGCGGTTCTGCCGAGGCGCAATACTGTTCGATGGCCGCCAGGCGAAAGGCCAGAAACAGCTGGTCGCGGGTGCCGTCGCTCATGACCTCCATTCCGACCGTCTCTCCCGAGGCGCGTTTCCCGACCACGATCGGACGCCCCTCCTTTCCGTCCACATCGGTGTCGATACCGGTAAAGGCCCCGCGGGTGGTCAAGGCGAATAGTCTGCCGGCCCGCTCCAGCAGCGGATTCTGCTGTTCGTGGCGGATTCTATCCATGGCCCGGTCCAGCACCTCTTTGGTCATGGTGGTTTCGATATACTCTTCGATGATCCGACGCAACTCGGCTGCGGCCCACTCACGTTCGGCGACCGCCCGGTTGATCCCCTCGGCGCTGAGAAATCCGTCGAGGAATCGCTTCATGTCCCGCAGGTTTCCGGCGGCCTCCTCGATCTCCCGATGGATCCGCTCCTCATCTTCCTGGGTCAATTTGCTTTCCGCGCGGATATGGTCCAGGTCCTGTCCGCCCCATTCCTCCCGCAGCGCCTCGACGGACTTCCCGTCTCCGGCACCGGCGATCTTCTCCAGGGCCTGCTGATGACGGCGCTTCTCCTCCAGATACCTCGCTTGTCGTTCCGCGATGGAAGACAGTTCCCTTTCCTCACAGGCGGCTTCCAGGCACAAACCGGAAAGGGCCTCGTTCGCCGCCTCCAGCGATTTCTTCTTCCGCTCCTTTTCCCGGACGACTCCTTTGAGCTGCGCGACCAGGCTGTTTCGCTCCGTCATCCGCTGTTTATTCGCGTCCGAGCGGTCCTGAATCATCTTCGCGGCAGCCAGGCTGTCTTTGGGAAGATGCAATCCCAGCTGCAAGGCGGCCCGTTCCACCAGATCCTGCAGCTCCCGCTCGTCCTCGTCCATGCGCTGCAGGCGTTCATGGGCACCGCCGATGGCACCAATTTGCTTGCCGCCTATAGGCGCGCGGCGAATTTGCTGAAGCAGGCAGAGAGCGCAGACCCATCCGAACCTCGTCATGCTGAACTCGGTTCAGCATCCATGACCGGGCCATGGACCCTAAAACAAGTTCAGGGTGACGAACGATTGACGGTTCAGGACCAAG
>CAZNGQ010000404.1:0-1577 GCA_964572095.1 uncultured Oscillospiraceae bacterium | reverse complement strand
CTACACGTTGCTGGCTCTCCTGACGCTGGTCTGCATGCTGATGGGGTCGACGATGGGACTGTTCGAGGAGACGGTCACGCTGGTGCCCATCTCGATCGCCCTGGCGATATCCCTGGGCTGGGACCGGCTGGTCGGCGTCGGCATGAGCGTCCTGGCCGTCGGATGCGGGTTCGCCGCCGGTACGATCAACCCGTTCACGATCGGGGTCACCCAACGCATCGCCGGCCTGCCGGCTTTTTCGGGCTTCGCGTTGCGCATCCTGGTCTTCATGGCCGTCTACGGCCTGCTGATGCTGTTTCTGTTCCGTTATGTCAAAAAGATCGAGGCCGACCCGCATGCTTCGCTGATGTACCGGAGAGAGGATTCCATTCCCCATCCGGCCGCTGGGCGATCCGGTCCGGAACCGGCTCCTGTCGCGCGCAAGGGAGCCATACAGCCATTCCTCGCCGCGATGGCCCTGATCTTTGCCTACCTTGTCGTGTCTACCTTTGTGGACGGACTCAGCGATCTGGCCATGCCGGTCATGGCCGTCCTGCTCACCGTCGGCGGCATCCTGTCCGGCATTCGCGCCGGCCTGGCTCGGCGGGCGGTTTTCGGGACGTTCCTGCGCGGGATGGCGGCGCTGTCGCCGGGTGTGGTCCTGATCCTGTTGGCGCTGGGCGCAAAGCAGATCCTGTCCGCCGGCGGCGTTATGGATACAGTGCTTCATGAAGCTTTTGTACGGATCGAGGGGGCTGGTCCGTATGCGTCGGTCATCCTGATGTACCTGTTCATCCTGCTGCTGGAGCTGTTTGTCGGCGGCAGCACGGCAAAAGCGTTCCTGGTCATGCCCCTGCTCCTCCCGCTGGCCGACATGCTCGGGGTCACGCGGCAGACGGCGGTGCAGGCGTTCGCGTTCGGCGACGGGTTCGTCAACATGGCGTATCCGACCAACGCGGTCCTCCTCATCACGCTGGGCATCGCCAACATCCCCTTTTCCACCTGGATCCGATGGACCTGGAAATTGCAGGCGGTCCTGTTCGGATTGTCCTGTATCACATTGGCCCTGTGCGTGGCGATCGGTTACGGGCCGTTTTGATGCGAATAGATAAATAAACTTATGGAGGTACACCCATGAACAGCACAATCAAAAGCTACCACCACATTGCGGTCAAGGCGGTCGATTGGGACAAATCGTTCCACTTCTACACCGTCGGACTCGGTTTGAAGCCGGTATTCGAACGTGGTGAAGGCGACAAGCGCATGGCGTTTCTCGAACTACCCGACAAAAGCTGCATCGAACTTTTCGCGGGCGGAACGGGGATCGAGCCGGCCGGCGGATGGGCTCACTTGTGCTTCCTGGTCGACAGCGCGGACGCCGCGTTCGAGGCTGCGGTCGAAGCGGGCGGAACGCCCCGTCATGGTCCCGCCGATGGGCTCCTGACCGGGAAACCCGCGGATATGGCGATCCGAACCTCGTTTGTCCTGGGTCCGGACAAGGAGATCATCGAGTTTTTCCAATTGAAGTAGACAACGAAATCTGATGTTAATAATGAACACTGGCATGTAACTCATTAACATGATATGATGAGCTAAAT
>CAZNGQ010000403.1:0-1591 GCA_964572095.1 uncultured Oscillospiraceae bacterium | reverse complement strand
TTCGCTTTGTCCAATAAACCATTGCCAACTTGCGACAACATTATTCTAGGAGGAACTCTATCCATGTGGGAAGACTTCAAGAAATTCGCTTTCAAGGGAAACGTACTTGACCTGGCCATCGCGGTGGTCATGGGCGCCGCGTTCGGCGCCATCGTCAACAGTCTGGTTAAGGACATCATCATGCCGATCATTGGCTACCTGACCGCAGGCGTCGACTTCGCGGCGCTCAAGATCGTCCTGGCGCCAGCTGTCGTCAAGAACGGCAAGGAAGTCGCCGAGACTGCCATCACCTACGGCATCCTCATCCAGACGATCATCCAGTTCCTGATCGTTGCCTTCAGCATCTTCCTCTTTGTCCGCATCATCGGCAAGGCCCAGGCCCGCATGGCGGCAAAGGAAAAGGCCGCCGCCGCCGCAGAACCGGCCGCCCCGCCGGCCAAGCCCGACGATGTCGTCCTGCTCGAGGAGATCCGCGACCTGCTGAAGACCCGCTGACGATCCGCGCCGAAGCCTGCGGACGACCTGCTGAAGACCCGCTGACGATCCGCTCAAGGCCCGCGAACGGCCTGCGGACGACCAGCTGATCGCCTGTCCCGCGCACCAGTGATGCGTGCGCCGTTTCGTACCGACAACCAGACCCGGCTGCCGCCCGGCACGCCGGGTCTTCTTCCCTCCTGAAGCCGCTGCGCCGCCGGCCTCGCGTCCGGTTTGCGCCTGTTTTCTGGTCGTTTTGTCACGACCCTTTGCCGCCGGATTGCCGGTCCGATCGAATCATGCTACTGTCAGGACAATAACCTGCGAAAGGAGGCGTCCTATGCTTCGCAGCCTGTCCGTCCTCGTCGAGAACCGCGCCGGCGTCCTTACCCGGGTCACCAGCCTGTTCGCGCGCCGCGGCTACAACATTGAAAGCCTCGCGGTCGGCACCACCCAGGATCCCGCCATCTCCCGCATCACCATCACCATGCATGGTGACGACAGCCTCATGCGCCAGATCACGCGCCAGCTGCACAAGCTGCCGGACGTCCTCATGGTCCGCGACCTTTCTCCGGAAGAGCATTTCTCACGCGAACTGGTCTTCTTCAAGGTCCGCGCCAGCGAGGAAGCCCGCACCGGCATCCTGCAGATCGTCAACATCTTCCGCGGCCATGTCATCGATGTCTCGCCGGCCACCATGACCATCGAGCTCAGCGGCAAGGACGACAAGATCAACGCTCTCATGGAGCTGCTCAAGCCGTACGGGATTCTCGAGCTCGTACGCACCGGCCCGATCGCGATCGAGCGCGGCGAACGCGTTCTCAGCGTCAGCAGCCCGGAGGCTTGAACCGGATCGTCAGAACCGGACTGCCTGAGCCGGACTGCCTGAGCCGGCAAGCGTGGACAATGCCGCCGGACATCCTGGACAGCTGCGCCGGACACCGCGCCAGACACCCCGGGAACCCGCCCGCGCCCCTTCCCGTTTCTTGAAGCATCCGGCCGTGAGGCCGTCAGCACTGCCCAGGACTTGAAAGAGCCGCGACTCGCAGAGCCGGCCGCAAACAGGAGGATCGTCATGAAAAAGATCTACAAGGAAAACGAATGCCGCACCCACGCC
>CAZNGQ010000402.1:0-1593 GCA_964572095.1 uncultured Oscillospiraceae bacterium | reverse complement strand
CTCCCGGGTCGTCCGCATCAGGGACTCGGTGCAGGTCCAGTCCCGGTGCCCCGCGTTCTGCTGCAGGAGCTCCTTTTCCAGACGGCGGATTCCCTCTGTGTCGCCTGCTCCGTACAGATCAGTGCGTTTTTCCATGGCCGCGAACGGCGCCCAGCTCTTGGGATAGACGATATCGGCGTCCGCGAACGCATCTTCCATGGACTCCGTTCTTCGGAAACGCCCGCCGCTGGCAGCGGCCGCCTGGGCAGCCACCGCCTCGATCTCCGGCATCAGGCCGTATCCCGGGGGATGGGCCAGCGTCACATCCATGCCCATGCGGGAAAAAAGCGTGATGACGCCCTGCGGCACCGAGAGGGGCTTGCCGTAGCTCGGCGAATAAGCCCAGGTCATGGCGACCTTTTTGCCCCGGAGCTGTTCGACCCCGCCGAATTGGTGAATCAGGTGCTGCAGGTCGGCCATCGACTGGGTCGGGTGGTCCAGGTCGCACTGCAGGTTGACCAGGGTCGGGCGCTGCTCGAGGATGCCGTCCGCAAAACCCTGCGCGACGGCATCCGCCACTGTTTTCATGTAGGTGTGGCCTTTGCCGATGTACATGTCATCGCGAATGCCGATGACGTCGGCCATGAAGGAGATCATGTTCGCGGTCTCCCGGACCGTCTCGCCGTGCGCGATCTGCGACTTGCCCTCGTCCAGGTCCTGAACGGCCAGCCCCAGGAGATTGCAGGCGCTGGCGAAGCTGAAGCGGGTCCGCGTCGAGTTGTCGCGGAAGACGGAGACGGCCAGGCCGCTGTCGAAAATCCTCGGCGAAAGGTGGCGGGTCCTCAGCTGCTTGAGAATGTCCGCGACCTGGAAAATGGACTGGAGCGTGGCGTCGGACTGCTCCCAGGTCAGCAGGAAGTCCTTCTGGTAAAGCCCCTGGCTGTCCAGACCGCTGAGTGCTTGCAGGGATTGTCGGATCGGATCCATCAGATTCACCTCGACTGTCCAGGTTGACTGGCGCTGGTCCGAACCATCGCCAGCCGGCTTCAGATCAGTGCGGACGTCCGGCCGTGCACCGGCTGACACGGTACGTAGCGGCCCCAGCCGGGCTCGTCGAGTGCCTGCCCGTCGCGACAGACGAGCCGGCCGCGTGAAAAGACCTGCTCGATACGACCTTGCAGGCGCATTCCTTCCCAGATCGTATAATCGACATTCGAATGCATCTCGGAGCGGGTCACCAATCGGAACCCTTTCGGATCAAACACGACCAGATCTGCGTCGCTCCCGATGGCGATGGTCCCTTTCTGAGGCGCGCAGCCAAAGAGGCGGGCCGGATTCGCGCTGCAGACCGCGACCGCCCGATTAAACGAGATCTTGCCACGGCAGGCGGCATCCAGCATAAACGGATACAGAGTTTCCACACCCATGCAGCCGTTCGGAATTTTCGTGAAATCATCGGCGCCGCGCGCTTTTTCATAGGACTGGAAAGGACAGTGGTCGGTCGCCACCACCTGGATGTGACCTCGGCGGATGCCGGACCAGAGGGCTTCGCGGCTTTCCGCGCCCTTGATGGCCGGAGAACAGACATATAAGTGACCGTCCTCGCGCTGATAG
>CAZNGQ010000401.1:0-1593 GCA_964572095.1 uncultured Oscillospiraceae bacterium | reverse complement strand
GGATCCTCTCTTTTGCCATGGTAGCCACCTCCGTATAATTATGCATATCCATGCATGAAAAATCAGAAAAATACAGAAAAACGCGCTCATTCATGTATAAAAATATATGATAGTATATCACCGCGCCAGCGGCGTGTCAAAAGGAATCGGGCGGTGCGCGGTGTGCTATAATCTTTTATCATCGTACGGATCATTTTATCGCAACCCTTCGGAGGTTTCCGGATGTCCTATCCCTATATCGACGAAAACACGGGTGACTGGCTGTTTGCGGATGGTCGCCTCTGCCGTGCGGACAGCGCGGAAGCGGGGGCTTTTTTCCGGCCGTCGGACGAACGCATGTATTATGAGGTGATCCGTGTCCAGGACGGGATCCCCCTGTTCTGGGAAGACCACGCCGCGCGGCTCGTCCTGTCGGTGGCCGGCGCGTTCCCGCTCAACACCTCGGCGCTGCACCGTGAAGCACTGCGCCTCCTTTCGGTTTCCGGCAGACACCCGAGCAACCTGCGGATCGTCGTGACGGCGCGCCACGCGGTCCTTCACCTGGGCCCCTATTATTACCCGTCGGAGGACATGGTCCGGTCGGGCGTGGCCTGCGGCATCCTGGACTGGGAGCGGGAGACCCCCAATATCAAGACGGTACGCGAAGACTACAAGCGTGAAGTGGCCGAGGCGTTCGCCGCGGGCGGTCCCGGCGGCCGGCCGTTCGAGGTGCTGCTCGCCGACCGGGAGGGCCGTTTCACCGAAGGCAGCCGATCCAACCTGTTCTTTGTGAAGGATTCAACGATCTACAGCGCGCCGGACGACCGGATCCTGCTTGGCATCACCCGCAGGTATGTACAGCGGGCCGTCGCCGATGCCGGATTCCGCCTGCAGACGGCGATGTTCACGATGGCCGACCTGCAGGCCGGTTCGGCCACCGCGGCCTTCCTTACCGGATCGCCGATCGATGTGCTCCCCATCGCCCGAATCGGGGAACTGTTCCTCGATGCGTCCGACCCGGTTGTGCGCGCTGTCCGTCAGCGCTACCTGGCCTTGCTCGACGATTATGTCCGTTCCGCATCCGCCGCCACGGCCGGAGACTGAACGGATCCAATAAAGAATTTGGAGGACAACGACATGTTTGAGGAAAAGGGCAATGTATCGGTCACGACGGAAAACATCTTTCCGATCATCCGTCAGTGGCTGTATTCGGACCGGGACATCTTTTTACGGGAACTGGTTTCCAACGCGTCCGACGCCATCGAGAAAATGCGCCGGCTGGCAGGCGTGGGCGAAGTGTCCCTGCCCGAGGATGAATCGTATTCGATCCGCGTCTCCTGGGACAGGAAAAACGGCGTGTTGTCCGTTGAGGACAACGGCATCGGCATGACCGGGGACGAAGTCAAAAAGTACATCAACCAGATCGCGTTTTCGGGCGCCATGGACTTCGTCGAGAAATACAAGGACAAAAGCGTCGACACCGCGGGCATCATCGGCCACTTCGGCCTGGGTTTCTATTCCGCCTTCATGGTGGCGGATTTCGTCCGCATCGACACGCGGTCCTGGCAGGACGGCTCCGCCGCGGTCTTCTGGCAGAGCGCGGACGGCATCGGC
>CAZNGQ010000400.1:0-1594 GCA_964572095.1 uncultured Oscillospiraceae bacterium | reverse complement strand
GGCGTCATCCCGGATCTTGAACCAGGGGACACCCATCGGGATGCCGAGCGCCTTGACCTCGGCGCTGCGGGCGACGACGCAGCCGTCGTTGTTGGAGAGGACGACGACTGGGCGGTCTCTCAGGCGTGGGTTGAACAGCTTCTCGCAGCTCGCGTAGAAGTTGTTGCAATCGACCAGGGCAAAGACCGGCACCGGGATCAGGCGGCAAAGCGCTTGAACTTGCCGACCACCACACCCCACACCACGAGCTCCATCCCGTCCTGGATTTCCAGCTCCGGATAGTCCGGATTCTCGGCGACCAGCGCCACCCGGCCCCCACGGCGATGGAGCCGCTTCACTAGGCGTTCGCCGTTGATGAAGGCGACGACGACGTGTCCGTGCCGGGCGCGGATGCTGCGATCGACGACCAGGATATCGCCGTCGAAGATTTCCGCACCTTGCATTGAGTCGCCTTCCACTGAAAAGAAGAAGGTCGAGACCGGATTGCGAACCAGGTACTCGTTGATGTCGAGCCGTGCGTCCTCGTAATCCGCCGCCGGTGACGGGAATCCCGCCGAGACCTTGACCCCGTCGAGTGGTAGCGGACGACGCGGCGCATCGGGCAGCGGGACGAAGATGCCGGGCGGCAAGCTAACGGACAGCGTTTCAGGCATGGAGCGCCGGCTCCGGATCCGGCGTTGCAGCTACCTCTTCCGCCTGGCTGACCAGGACGGTCGCGCACTCCGGGCAGATCAGGCAAGGACGGCCATCGAGGCTTGCCTCCTCGAGATCGGCGACGGCCAGGGGGATGTGGCAATACGGACAAACGATCCGTGCGTTGAAGTTTTGCGACATGACTGTATTTTTATACAGCATCGCATGGCGCCGCAATACTGTATGCGTATTTCATCCGGCAGCAACCGATCTGAACCCGCACAGAGCGGTACTCGCTGTTGCAATCAGTTACTTGAATCGGGCAGATCGCACCCGTATTGTTCGACTCATCCGCTGTCCCCCAACAGCCTGACGACTTCCCCCCTCCGGTCGTCCGGAAGCCCCGCACTCCCCTCCCTGGTGCGGGGCTTTCACTTTGTGGCCGGCGCAGCGTACAAATCCCTTTTGCAGCGGTACCTGCCAAGGGGTACGCTTTCGATGCCAACCGCCCAGGCAATGTCCCTAAGGCGAGAACCGACAAACGAGGAGAAATGATGGTCAAGTCAAAAGCCTATGCTGCCGTGGATGAACACAGCCCGCTTGCTCCCTACGAAATCGAGCGTCGCGATCCGGGGCCGGACGACGTCCGGATCCAGATCCTGTTCTGTGGCGTGTGCCATTCCGACCTGCACACCGCCCGCAACGAGTGGAAGAACACCCTTTATCCGTCGGTTCCCGGTCACGAGATCATCGGCCGTGTCGTCGCCGTCGGCACCCAGGTGACGAAGTTCAAGGTCGGCGACCTGGCCGGGGTCGGCTGCCTGGTCGATAGTTGCGGCCATTGCCCGTCCTGTCACGACGGCGATGAGCAGTATTGCGACAACGGCTTCACCGGCACCTACAACGGCCCGCTCTTTGGCGGCGAGAACACCTATGGCGGCTATTCGCAGACGATCGTGGT
>CAZNGQ010000399.1:0-1594 GCA_964572095.1 uncultured Oscillospiraceae bacterium | reverse complement strand
CAGATCCTACCGCAACACCGTATTGACCGCCCTGGATTCCCGCTCGACCGCGGGGTCGATGACCGGTGCCCGCTCCCCTGCCTTCACCATGCGGGCGACCAGCAGATCGCGCAGCTCCGCCCGGACCGCCGCATACCCGGGGTCGAGCACGAGGTTGTGCTTTTCATGCGGATCGCGCTCCAGATCATAGAGGAAATCCTCCTCGTACCGGTCGCTCTCCGCTTCCTGCCAGCCGTCCTTGCTGTAATCGCGCACCGCGTATTTCCATTTTCGCGTACGGACCGCCCGCCCGACCTGCGACTCGCTGATCTGCAGGAACACAAACTCCTCCCGGTCCGCGACGCCGCCCGCTGCCAGCACGGCCAGCGAATCCCCCTGCATGCGGCCGGGCTTTTCCAGCCCGGCGCAGTCGAGGATCGTCGGCGGGATGTCCAGCAGGGACACCATGCGGTCCACGCTCCGGCCGCCGCGGAATCCGGGGCCGCACGCCACCATCGGGATGTGGATGCAGCCGTCGTGGCAGGCGCGCTTGTACTCGCTGTTCCGCGTGCGGAAATGCGTACCGTGGTCGCTGGTGTAGATCACCACCGTGTTGTCCGCCTGACCGGTCTCCTCCAGCTTCTGCCGGATCCGACCCAGATTATAGTCGAGGCTGTTGCAGCAGCCGAGGTAGTCGGGGAAGTTCTCCCGCCAGTCCCCATCGGTGCCGACCAGGTCCCCGGGCACCTCGTACCCGCCGAACCGCTCCCGGGAGCCGATCGGCCCCTCGTAACGGTTGTGGTCGTTCTGGTGGTGCGGCTCGATGTAGGACAAAAACAGGAAAAACGGCCGCTCCCGGTCCGCCTGCCCGATGAAGTCGAGCGCGAAATCCGTGATGCAGTCCGCCCGGTAGCCCTTGAAATCCACCCGGTTCATGTCGGCGTCAAACACATACCCGTCATAGCCGTGCGACGTGAATTCGAGCATGTCGGAAGCGACCCAGTAATCCCGGTACCCGCCGCGCCGCTCGGGCGGGACCGCGGTGGTTTTGTAGTCGGCCGGCGTCCGTTGCTTGGCGTCCGCGTTGGGGTGCATATACTGCGTATCCGTCGATGACGCCAGGTGCCACTTGCCCACGTACGCGGTCTGGTATCCCGCGCCGTTCAAGTAGTTGGCGAGGGTCGCGTCGGTGTCGGGCAGCGGGATCCCGTTGCGGTAGCAGCCGTTCTGCGTGGCATACACGCCCGTCTGCAGGCACGCCCGCGCGGGACCGCAGACCGGCTGGACCGTGAACGCGTTCTCAAACCGGACTCCCTCCGCCGCCATGCGGTCCAGGTTCGGGGTGACCGGTAGCCGCTGGCCATAGCAGCCGACCGTGTCCCAGCGCTGCTGGTCGGAGAAAAAGAAGATGACGTTCGGTCGCTGTTGCATAGGGGGTCCTTTCCGCGCATTCGCGTATCCGGAAACGCTATCTTCTCCATTCTAGCGGATAATGTCCACTCCATCGCATGTGCATAAACGGGAATACCCTATACTGCAATTCCGATGGGAAACAGATGACGGTCAAGCGATTTTCTTAAATACCGATGAAATCCTGTTTTTCTTGCTAGACGCA
>CAZNGQ010000398.1:0-1608 GCA_964572095.1 uncultured Oscillospiraceae bacterium | reverse complement strand
AGCACCTGTCCGCTGAAAAAGAAATCCGTCAGTCCCTTGAGAAATTCCATGGATGATATCCTCCTGATTTATTCGCTCTGCTTCGCTTCCTTGATCTCGATGTACCGGGTCCGTGTCCGAAGCGGTGCCCAGGGGCGTCCGCCTCCTTCAAAGAACTTGCTGAAAAACTCCACATAATGCAGCCGGCTCGTGTGCACGTAGGCGCCCAGGACCGACAGCGCGATGTTGAGCGCATGTCCGCCCAGCGCGACGACGATGAACAGCGGCAGCCCGACCAGGCCGAACCCCGCGATGGACCCGATCATGTTGACGACCATCGCGATGACGCCGCCGGCCAGGCCGATGGCCAGGATGCGCGTATAGGACAGGATGTCGCTGAAATAGCCCGTTATGCCGTAGAGGTTGTAGAGCCCCTTGACGACGCGCTTGACGACGCTTTTGGACGCCCGCGCGGAAAACAGGATGACGAGAACGCAGCCGGCGATCGCCATGTACGCCCCGACCTTGCCGATCGTTCCGCCCGCGGCGAGCAACCCCAGCCCGATCAGCGTCATGTACCAGGATCCGACGTCGAGGAACGCGTCCATCGGGCGCTTCGCCCGGATCAGCATGTACGCCTTGGCCCCCATGCCGGTGAACACATGGATGACGCCGAGCCCCATCGACACGACCATCATGCGCACGGGATCCACGAGCGGGTTGAACCACAGCGTCGGGAACGAGAGCCGCGACCCCGACACGACGGTCACGATGTCTCCGAAAAAGCTGCCGAACAGCAGTCCCGCGACCACGCCGGCCAGGCCCCCCTGCAGGAAGAGCAGCGCCATGCTGCGCAGGTTGCCCTTGACCTTGAGGCCCCAGACCATCAGCGCGGATCCCCCCGCCAGCAGCAGCCCGTATCCCGCGTCGTTGAGCATCAGCCCGAACAGCACGCAGAAAAACGGCGCCATCAGGGGGTTGGGATCAATCTCGGTCGGCATCGGGGTGCTGAACATCGTCGTGATGACTTCGTAAGGCCGCACCAGCGGGATATTCTCCATCAGGACCGGGATGTCCTCGTCCGGATCCGGCCGGCGGCGCTCCACGGCGACCGTGAACCGTTCGCGCAGGCCGCGTTCCGTCTCGGCCCCCAGTTTTGCGGGGATCCACCCGTTCAGGATGAACACGCTGCGTGTGTGGCTCAGGCGGGATGCCGAACGCAGACGATCGGTTTCCATTAAATAGTAATCATATAGGATCTCGAAATCCGCGCGGGATGACGCGAGTCGGACCGATTCGGCCTCCAGCTCGACGATCTCGGCCTCGAGCCGGGTCCGCTCCTCCTGCGCCCGCTGCAGGATCTCGTCCGGCGTGCCCGGCTCCCCGTGCACCGGGACGGCGGAAAAGGCGTGCGCCTTGAGCACCGCGCGGGCCTTTTCCTCCTCCTCTCGGAGGGCGACGGCCGCGACGCGGACCGTGGAATCGTCGGCGGAAAGAACCGCCACATGGCTGTGCGGGACCTCAGCGGACAGGGCCGCCGTGAACTCCTCGAACCGCGCCCCGGCCGGAACGGATCCCAGCCAGATGCGGGTCAGCCGGGTCCCGTCGGCATCCAGCCGTACCGGTACG
>CAZNGQ010000397.1:0-1615 GCA_964572095.1 uncultured Oscillospiraceae bacterium | reverse complement strand
TCCATACGGTGTTCATCCACGGCATCGTGCGCGACGAACAGGGAAGAAAGATGTCGAAGTCACTCGGCAACGGCATCGATCCGCTGGAGATCATCGACAAGTACGGGGCCGACGCGCTCCGGTATGCCCTGGTGACCGGCAACGCGCCTGGCAATGACCAGCGCTTCTCCCTGGAGAAGATCGAAGCCGGCCGCAACTTCATCAACAAGATCTGGAACGCGTTCCGTTTCGCCGTCATGAACTTCGACGACGAGATGGATTTCGCGTCGGTCCGGGCTGACGAACTCGCGCTCGAGGACCGCTGGATCCTGTCCCGGCTGGAGGACGTCATCGAGGAGGTGGGCCGGAACCTCGACCATTACGACCTGGGTGTGGCTCTGGCGAAAATCTATACATTCCTCTGGGAGTCGTTCTGCGACTGGTACATCGAACTGGCCAAGACGCGCCTGAACGATCGCGACAGCCGCGGCCGGCTCGTGGCCCAGTATGTGCTGAACGAAGTGCTGACAGCCGCCATGAAGCTGCTGCATCCTTTCATGCCTTTCGTGACCGAGGAAATCTACGGTCACCTGATCCATCACGACGAATCCCTGATGATCGCGCCCTGGCCGACCGCGGACGCGCAGCGTCGCGACCCGGCGGCCGAACAGCGGATGGCGACGCTGATGGAGGCAATCCGAGGGATCCGCAACATCCGGACCCAGATGAATGTGCCGATCGGCCGCCGCCACGGCATCATCGTCGTATCGGCCGATCCGGCTGTCCGTCACCAGATGGCGGACAGCCTGCCGTTCCTGTCCCGGCTCGCGTTTGTGTCGGCAGTCGAGACGCGCGAGACCCGGGTCGGCATTCCGGACAGCGCGGTCACGACCGTTTTCCCGGGGGGCGAAGTGTTCATCCTGCTGGAGGACCTGATCGACCTGAAGCAGGAAATCGAGCGTCTGTCCAGGGAAAAAGCGGCTCTCGAGCAGGAGCTGGCGCGGGTGGCCCAGAAACTGGCCAACACCGAATTCACCAGCCGGGCGCCGGAAAAGGTCGTCCAGGCGGAGCGTGACAAGGCGGCCCGTTATGAACAGATGCATCGCAACCTCTCTGACCGGCTGAGCCAGCTGGGCGGCTGACAGGGTGACGGGCAAATCTCGCCGATAACGCGCCCATGTCGACACGCCCATGCCGTTTTTGTTGACTCATGGAGTGGCGACCGATACAATATAAAGTGGTTGAAACGTTCGCAGTGCGGAAGTTCGCTGAAATCACCGGAGCCGGCAACGGGTTCGGCATGAAGAAAAAGGAGATGAATTTATGCCACTGGTCAACACGACTGAACTGTTCAAGAAAGCCTATGCTGGCGGTTATGCGCTCGGTGCTTTCAACGTCAACAACATGGAGATCATCCAGGGTATCACTGAAGCCGCCAAGGAGCTCAACGCCCCCCTGATCCTGCAGGTGTCCTCCGGTGCCCGCAAATACGCCAACCATACCTACCTGATGAAGCTGGTCGAAGCCGCGATCATCGAGACCGGACTGCCCATCGCCCTCCATCTCGATCACGGCGACACGTTCGAGCTCTGCAAGAGCTGCATCGACGGCGGTTTCACCTCTGTCATGATCGACG
>CAZNGQ010000396.1:0-1625 GCA_964572095.1 uncultured Oscillospiraceae bacterium | reverse complement strand
TCGGGGAAAGAGGATCTGTACCTCTATGTCATCTCCGAGATCGGCAAAGAAAAAATGGCGGCCATTCAAGATGCCGGCACGCCGTCTCCGGATGCCGATTTTTTCGAGACGATGCTGAACATGGCCCGTACCGCGCTCGTGTGGTCCCGCGCCCAGCCCGTGTACACCCGTATCGGGGTGCTGATGGAACTGGATGACAGCGTATTCATCGACAAGCTCAAGGCGATGTCGCGCGGTAGGCTGGCCCAGATCGAGCGGCTGATCGTCCGCGATCAGGAGCGGGGACTCATCCGGCCGGATCTCGATCCGGCACTCCTGCTGGATGTGTTCTACGCGATCAATATCAAGCTGCTGTCGGATCATTATCGGGATGGCGGGTCGGACGAAGTGCTGATGGAGAAACTAGGCGCCGTGGTCGACCTTATGAGGAGAGGAGCCTCGCATGGACACACTGCAGGTTAGGGGACTGACATTCGCGTATCCCAAATCCGGGACCCGTGCGGTCGACGGGATCGATTTCGACATCCGGGAGGGCGAGATCTTTGGATTCCTGGGCCCGAGCGGCGCCGGCAAGAGCACGACCCAGCGCATCCTGATCCGGCTGCTCCAGGGCTACGGCGGCGAGATCACGTACCGCGGCCGTCCGCTCAAGAGCTACGGGGACGAATTCTACCAGGACATCGGGGTCAGCTTCGAGATGCCGATCTCGTTTTCCAAGCTCACCGCGATGGAAAACCTGGCGTTCTTCCAGCGTCTCTATGCGCAGAACGCGGATGTCGATGCGCTGATGAAACGGGTCGGTCTGTGGGAGGACCGGGACAAGAAGGCCGGCGAGTACTCCAAAGGCATGAAGATCCGCCTGAATTTCGTCCGCGCCCTGCTCAACAACCCCAAGGTCCTGTTCCTGGACGAGCCCACCAACGGACTGGATCCGGTCAACGCGCGGATCATGAAGGACATGGTCCGGGAGTTCCGGGACGGTGGGGGCACCGTGTTTCTCACAAGTCACATCATGGGGGACGTGGACGAGCTCTGCGACCGGGTTGCGTTCATCGTCGACGGGCGGATCCGCGAGATGGACAGCCCCCGCAGCCTCAAGATCAAGTACGGCAAGCGGACCGTCCGCGTGGAGTACCGGGAGGACGGACTGGTCGTGCCGGAGGAGTTCTCGTTCGACGAGATCCGCACCGACCGGTTTGCGCAGCTGCTCCGGGACAAGGATGTCGAGACGATCCACAGCGGAGAGACCACGCTGGAGGAGATCTTCATCCAGGTGACGGGGGTGCGTCTGCATGAAGAGTAGGCTGGGCGTCCTGATCGGCGGCGAGATGTCGCGGCTCAACAAGTACAACCTGTTCGCCGCGAATTTTGTCGTACTGCTGCTGTGGGTTGGGATTACCGCGTTTGTCGACGGGGATATCCTGCGGATGTTCATCCCGCTGATCTTCCTCATGGACACCACGATGATGACGGTGCTGATGACCGGCGCCACGATGTTCTATGAAAAGAAAGAACATACCGTGCACTCGATCCTGGTCACGCCGGCCACCGCCGACGAGTATCTGGTCGCCAAGATGGCGTCGAGTGTCCTCAACTCCCTGATCACTGTCGTGTTCATCTCGGCG
>CAZNGQ010000395.1:0-1627 GCA_964572095.1 uncultured Oscillospiraceae bacterium | reverse complement strand
GAGCGGTTCAAAGCGTATGAAAACAACTGGAATTCACAACAATTCGCATTTTGAACAGTATGGCATGTGAGGTTTTTCCATTATGATTGACGTAACGCTTGTTCTACTACAATAAAGATGGCGAGGATCGAATGCACAATAACGTCAGGCGCTGTCTCCAGACACTATCCCTTTTCTTGATTCTCGCGCTTTCATGTGCCTGTGAAACGGCGTTGCCGATCCTGACCCCAACACGCCCTGCCACCGACGGGACAACGACTGTTACGTCTCCGGACCGGCTCGAACCCTACCGGATCACCTGGTACCTGGGCGGCTCGCCGCAGACGGATGGTGACCAGGTCTTTGCCCGATTCAACGAGCGGTTGACCGACCGACTCCCCAATACGACTGTGGACATTGAAATGATCGGCTGGGCCAACTATACCGGCCGCATGCGCATCCTGATGGCATCCAGGGAGAAATGGGACATGTGTTTCACCGCGACCTGGGCGAACTACTTTGCCCCGGCCGTGACCCGCGGCGATTTTGCGGCGATTCCGTCCGAGATGATCGCAGAATACGGCCGGGATATCCTGGAGGTGCTTCCGGATGAGGTCTGGGGGTGCGTGACGGTAGGCGGACGCATCATGGCGGTTCCTACCTGGCAGGTTCACTGCATCACCCGCGGGTTTGGCATAAAAAAGGAATTGTATGACAAGTACAGGGACGTGTTCGATTTCGATGCTGTCCGCTGCAAGGCGGACTTTGAACCGTTTTTCGAATTGGTCAAGAAAAACGAGAAGGACACGATCTGTTTTCTATCCGAAGTAAACGGGTTTGGAACCGTCAACGATTATAATGCCGGAATCGTCTTTGACGAACTCGGATCCGGGATGGTCGTCCGCATGGATGATCCTGGTTTTATCGTCCAAAGCTACTTCGACCAGCCCGAAAGCATTGAATTTTTCCGGCTGATGCGCCGCTGGTGTCTGAACGGCTATATCCCGGAGGATGCTTCCGGGATCAACGACTGGGCAAGCGAGCAGAAATCCGGCAAGTACGCGGCGTTTGAGGTCGGAAACATGAAGCCGGACAACGCGGCCGAGTTTGCGTCGATCGCGTATCCGATCGTGGACGTGCAGTTCACCGATTCCTGGAAAGCGACCAGTACTGTCCGGCCAGGGCTCTTCGGATACTCCCGGACGACCGAGAACCTGGAGCGCTGTATCATGCTGACCAATCTGCTGTACAAGGATGAAGAACTGTACCGGCTTCTCAACCACGGCATCGAGGGGCGGCACTACGAGATTCTCGGGGATGGCAGCCTGCGCGTCACCGGGGACGGATACAACCCCGGCATCGATTGGGAACTGGGCAACAATGCGCTTGCATACATCCGCGAAGGCCAGCGGACCGACATCTACGACAAGACCAGGGAGCGCAATGCGACGGCAGTGTGCTCGCCCCTGTTCGGATGGTCCATGGATTTTGGACCGGTCAAGAACGAAGCGGCACAGGTGGAGGCGGTCTTTCGTGAGATCTACCCCGTCCTCGGTACGGGCAGTGTCGACCCGGACCAATATATCATCGAGGCCAAGGAACGGCTGGCGAAAGCCGGATTGGGCATCGTGATCGCCGATGCCCAGAG
>CAZNGQ010000394.1:0-1630 GCA_964572095.1 uncultured Oscillospiraceae bacterium | reverse complement strand
GATGAGGAAGCCAAGCCGGGAGTTGAGTTCCTTGACGATCCGCTCGGCGATCTCCGCTTCCCGCCGGGAGAAATGGATGCTGTTGAGGAATTCCTTCTCCTTTCGGATCGGCAGGAGCGTGAGCTCGTTGATGTTTTTTCGACCGATGGTGACGGACAGGCTCTCCGGTTTCAGGCGGGCGCCATGGCAGACCGGGCAGACACTGACCGACATGTATTGCTCATAGTACTCCTTCATATCGTCCGAACCGGTCTCGTTGTACCGGCGCTCCAGGCTCGGCACAACCCCCTCGAAACTGCTCTTGTAAACGCCGCCATGGCTGAACTTGCTGTTGGAGGTGTCGAGGGTCAGGACTTCGCCGCCGTTGCCCAGCAGGAACATGTTCCGGATCTTTTTCGGCAGGTCCTTGAACGGCGTGTCGAGCGAGAAGCCATAACGGGTCGCCATGGACTCCGCATAGGCACGGGCCCAGCTTGTCCGGTCGTCGAAATTCCATCCGCCGACACGGATCGCGCCTTCGTTGATCGACAAGGAGTCGTTCTGAACGATCAAGTCGGGATCGATGTGCATCATCGAACCGAGACCGGTGCACTCCGGGCAGGCGCCATACGGGTTGTTGAAGGAGAACATGCGGGGAGCGATCTCGCCGAGGCTGACACCGCAGTCGGGGCAGGAGAAACGCTGGGAAAACAGGTGCTCCTCCTCTGTATATCCCTGGTCGGCGGGAATCGACAGGTGCGCCAGCAGAAGGCCGTCGGAAAGGCTCATCGCCGTCTCCGCCGAGTCGGACAGCCGGCCGCGGATGTCCTGCCTCAGGATCAGGCGGTCGATGACGACTTCGATCGTATGCTTGTGGTTCTTTTCCAGCGGGATGTCCTCTTCGAGCTCGTACATCGATCCGTCGACACGCACGCGGACGTAACCCGACTTGCGGAGATCCTCGAACATCTTGCCGAATTCACCCTTGCGGCCCCGGACGACGGGAGCCATCAGGACCAGCCGGCATCCGTCCGGGTATTGAAAAATGCGGTCTACGATCTGGTCGACGGTCTGCCGTTCAATCGCCTTGCCGCAGGAAGGGCAATGCGGGATACCGACTCTGGCGTACAGAAGCCGGAGATAGTCGTAGATTTCCGTCACGGTACCGACGGTCGACCGGGGATTCCGGCTCGTGGTCTTCTGGTCGATCGATATCGCGGGCGAGAGTCCCTCGATCGAGTCCACATCCGGCTTTTCCATCTGGCCGAGGAACTGGCGCGCATAGGAGGACAGGGACTCGACATAGCGCCGCTGCCCTTCGGCATAGATGGTGTCGAAGGCAAGCGAGGACTTGCCCGAGCCGGACAGGCCGGTCAGGACAACCAGCTTGTCGCGGGGGATCGTGAGGTCGATGTTTTTCAGGTTGTGTTCCCGTGCGCCCCGTATGCGGATATCCTGAGTCATGGCACTCTCCTGTTTTAAGTCGAAATGAGCAGAATACAGTATAACACTTTGGCCGAAAGAGTTGTGTGATCCATGGTACGGGTGTTGCGTTCGCTCTCACGGGCATGCTATAATCACTCCGCAACAAGACAAGGCCCTATGGTCAAGCGGTCAAGACGCCGCCCTCTCAAGGCGGAATCAGGAGTTC
>CAZNGQ010000393.1:0-1634 GCA_964572095.1 uncultured Oscillospiraceae bacterium | reverse complement strand
CGAGGGCTCCATTGTATAGGACGCACGGCCTTGTGTCAAGCTCCGCATTACCGTGGCGTAATTAAATATTTCCGACAACGGTATGTCGCAGCGGATGGCGCGGACGTTGGCGCGCGGGTTGATCGAGACGATCCGGGCACGGCGGGAACTTAAATCCCCGATCACCGCGCCCATGAACTCTTCGGGCGTGGTCACTTCCATGTCCATGATCGGTTCGAGCAGTTTCGAATGCCCCTTGCGCAAGCCGTCGTTCAAACCAAGTCCTGCGGCCATTTTAAAAGCCATTTCAGATGAGTCGACATCATGGTATGACCCGTCGACCAGGACGACTTTTACGTCGGTGACCGGATAGCCGGCAAGCACGCCGCTCTTGGCGGTTTCCATCACGCCCTGCTTCACCGAGGAAATGAATTCCTGCGGGATCGCGCCGCCCTTGATCTTGTTCTCGAAAGTGACGCCGTCCCCGGTCTTCTCCGCCGGCCCGACCTCGAAAACAACATGGCCGTACTGGCCGCGGCCGCCGGACTGCTGGATGAATTTACCGGTCGCAGTGACCTGCTTGGTGATCGTCTCGCGGTAGGCGACTTCCGGATAGCCGACCTGCACCTCGACGTTGAATTCGCGCAAAATGCGGTCGACGATGACTTCCAGGTGCAGCTGCCCCATACCCGCCATGACCGTCTGTCCGGTCTCATGGTTGTAGGAAACCTTGAACGAGGGGTCTTCGTCGAGCATCTTATGCAGTGCCATACTCAGCTTTTCCTGGTCGTTCTTCACTTTCGGTTCGACCGCCTGCTGGATGACCGGCTCCGGGAACTTCATCGCTTCGATCAGGATATGGTTTCCTTCGTCGCAAAGCGTATCCCCGGTCTTGGTATCCTTCAAACCGACGGCAGCGATGATGTCGCCGCAGGATGTCTGTTCGATGATCTCCTGCTTGTTGGCGTGCATACGCACCAGTTTGGTCACCCGCTCGCGCAGGCGCTTGCTGGAGTTGTAAATGTATTTTCCGGAGGTCAGCGTCCCGGAGTAAATGCGCAGGTAATAGATCTTGCCGACGAACGGGTCGGTGGTGACCTTGAAGCATAAAGCACAGAACGGGGCTTTCTCGTCGACCTTGATCGCCTCGAACTCCTCGGTCTCGGGATTCGTGCCGTTGATCGCCGGGACATCCAAAGGCGACGGCAGGTAATCCACGACCGCATCGAGCACTTTCTGCACGCCCTTATTCTTGTAGGCGGTCCCGCAGAAGACGGGCGTGAACTTGTTGGCGATCACCGAACGGCGGATCGCGCCCTTCAGTTCGTCCTTGGTCAGGGCCACGCCGCCGAGGAACTTTTCCATCGCCAGGTCATCGACCTCAGCGACCTTCTCGACCAGCTGCAGATAATACTGCTCGGCCTTCTCTTTCATCTCCGCCGGGATCTCGACGATATCGGGTTCTTTTCCCAGATCGTCCTTGTACAGCCACATTTTCTTCTCGATCAGGTCGATGATCCCCTTGAAATTCTCAGCCTCGCCGTAAGGCAGCTGGACCAGCGCGGCATTCGCGCCCAGGCGCTCGTGCATCTGTTTGAGCGCCTCATAGAGGTTGTCGCCGGTACTGTCCATCTTGTTGACGAACGCAAGCCGCT
>CAZNGQ010000392.1:0-1640 GCA_964572095.1 uncultured Oscillospiraceae bacterium | reverse complement strand
TTTTCCGTCCGGTCATCGACGGGTATCTCACGGTGGAGGAGCCGCTTGTCACAATCAGCCGCGGAACCCTGCCCTCCATCCCCATCATCGCCGGCTCCATGGCGGACGAGGCGAACGCGCTTGGCGGCGCCCGCGCCATCACGGCCGGCATGGCGGCGGGTTCGCACAGTCTGGCCGCATTGTGGCCGCAGAGGACCGGACGTCCCGCCTACCATTACCACTTTGACCGAAAGGCGCCGGGCGACGACCGCGGCGCGTTCCACTCCGCCGACCTCTGGTATTTATTCGGCACGCAGGCAAAAGCCTGGCGGCCCTGGGAACCTATCGACGCCTTGCTGTCCGGATACATGACCGGCTACTGGACCAACTTCGCGAAAAACGGCGATCCCAACGGCGACGGACTGCCCGCTTGGCCGGCGTTCACACCGGAGTCCCCCTTGAGCCTGCGGATCGGCGAAGATACGGCCGCGTTCCGCATGGACGGAAATGAGGAGTTCATGGAGGCGGAGAAGTCGATCCTGAATTCGCTTTCATCCCTGTGAGACAAGGCTATCCGCATTCTCATACATTTCTAATCCACCTATCAGGGCATTCCAAATCGTCGGCGTTATCCTGATCCCGACAACAAACAAGCCGGTATGAAGTCCGGCAATCGAAAATCAGGAGGAAAATGAAATGGTTACACTCGAACAGGTCGAACTGCTTCGCACAAAGGCGGATGTGACGTACGAAGAGGCTCGTCAGGCACTGGAAGCCTCCAACGGCGATCTGCTGGACGCGGTCGTGCTCCTCGAAATCCAGGGCAAGGTTCGTCCGCCCAAAGCCGTTGTCCGCGGCGCACAGGAAAGCACCGCGAAGGACAGCGATCCGGGCAAACCCGCAGAGGACGCCAACAGCAACGGCGCCGGGCAACCCACCGGGAAAGCCGGGAGTGAAAAAACCCGGAACCAGCACCACAACGGCACGGAGATCGGCTCGATGTTCAAACGTTTCGGCGCCTGGATCAAGAAGGTCGTTCAACTCGGCAACCGGAACAACTTTGTGGTCAGCCGCGGATCCGAAACCATCCTGACGCTTCCGATCACGGCCCTTGTCGCTCTGTCGATCTTCTTCTTCTGGGCTGTGATCCTGCTGATCGTCATCGGCATGTTCACCGGATTCAAGTTTGTCTTCAGCGGACCGGACATCCGCAGCGACGTCGCGACCAAGATCATGAATTCAGCCGCCGATGCCGCGCAGAACCTGACGCAGGATGTCAAGGACGCCATCGGCAAGGAACAGTCCAAGCACTCGGCCAACCAGTAATCGTAACGCGGCGCGGGGTTGGACGGGCAACCGTCCGGCCCCGCGCATCCATCCGGACAACCCGGACAGCCATCTTCCCGGAGGCGCCACATGGGAGAACAGATCCTCATCATCGAGGACGAGGAAAAAATCGCCCGTTTCATCGAGCTGGAACTGAACTACGAAGGGTACCGGACCGCCAAGGCGATGGACGGCCGGATCGGGCTGGAAATGGCCAGGAGCAATCCTTTCGATCTCGTTCTGCTCGATATCATGCTTCCCGGCCTGAACGGCATGGAAGTGCTCCGCAGGCTGCGCCAGGTCTCGGATGTTCCGATCATCATGCTGACGGCGCG
>CAZNGQ010000391.1:0-1654 GCA_964572095.1 uncultured Oscillospiraceae bacterium | reverse complement strand
AACTCCTCGATCTCCTTGGGGTAGATGTTCTCGCCGCCGCGGATGATCATGTCCTTGATTCGGCCCGTGATCTTATAGTTGCCGTTCTCGTCGCGCAGGGCGAGGTCGCCGGTATGCAGCCAGCCGTCCGCGTCGATCGCCGCGGCCGTCGCTTCGGGCATCTTGTAATAGCCCTTCATGATGTTGTAGCCCCTGGCCACAAATTCCCCGGTCGTTCCGTCCGGAACCGGCCGATTGGTGGCAGGATCCACGATGCGGCACTCCACGCCGGGCAGCTCGCGCCCGACGGTGCCGACCCGCGCCTCGAGCGGATCGTCGACACGGCTCTGGGTGCAGCCGGGAGAACTTTCGGTCTGGCCGAAAACGATGGTGATCTGGTCCATGTGCATCCGGTCGACGACTTCCTGCATGACCTTGACGGGACAGGGGGATCCCGCCATGATGCCCGTACGCATCGTCGAAAAATCGGTCTTTTCAAAGTCAGGATGCTCCAGCGTCGCGATGAACATCGTCGGGACGCCGTGCATGGCGGTGCAGCGTTCCTCGCGGATCGCCCGGAGCACATTGACCGGCTGGAAATACTCCAGGGGAACCATGGTGGTGCCGTGGGTCACACTCGCAAGGATCGCCAGAACCATGCCGAAACAGTGGAAGAATGGAACGGTGATCAGGAGTTTGTCGGCCGTGGAGAAATCCATGCAGTCTCCGATGCATTTGCCGTTGTTGATGATGTTGTAGTGCGTCAGCATGACGCCTTTGGGGAATCCGGTCGTACCCGATGTGTATTGCATGTTGACCACATCGTGGGCGCTGAGAGTGGCCGAAATCTCGTCCAGGCGGGCCGCCGGTACGTCGGCGGCTTTTGAAAGGAGATCGTCCCATGTGTAGCAGCCGGGTTGTTTCGAGGTGAAGTTGATGACGTTTTTCAAAACCGGAAGCCGTTCGGAATGCAGGTCGCCGGGAATGGAAGCCGCCAGTTCCGGGCAGATCTCGTTCAGGATGGCGACATAGTCCGCATCCTTATAGGCATCCATCATGACAAGCGTATGGGCATCGCACTGCCGGAGCTGGTATTCAAATTCATGGATCTTGTAGGAAGTGTTGACTGTGACCAGGACGCACCCGATTCTGGCGGCGGCAAAGAATGTGAGAAGCCACTGCGGATGATTGGTGCTCCAGACGGCCACATGGTCTCCTTTGCGGATGCCGATCGAGAGAAATCCCCGGGCGATCCGGTCGATCTCGTCGCGGAATTCGCTGTAGGTCCTTCGATAGTTCTGGGTGACATAGGACACAGCCGGCTGATCCGGGAACAGATCGGCGACCTTGCGGATCAACCCGTTCATTGTGATTTCCACCAGTACGTCCTTTTCCCAGATGCGTTGACCCTTGCCTGCGGGAAACGGCCCTTCCGCAGGAGCGGCGGCGGCAACGGAAACCGATTCGGCGATGGAACCAGAAGGTGCGTGCCTGCGAACGCCGCGGCCTGACAGGAACCGGTCCATGTAGTTTGCGAACTGCGGGAAAACGACCGCGGCATCTTCGAGGTCGCCGCTCCAGCGCTTGACCCACTCCAGCGAGACGTAGCCGTCATATCCGCCCTTTGCCAGCACGTCCAGGGCTTTGTCGACCCCCAGGTCGCCCTCGCCCATCA
>CAZNGQ010000390.1:0-1663 GCA_964572095.1 uncultured Oscillospiraceae bacterium | reverse complement strand
CGATGGACCGTTTCGGCTCGGACAAGCCGGACCTGCGGTTCGGCATGGAGCTGCGCGACCTGTCCGACATCGTCGCCGACTGCGAGTTCACGGTGTTCCGCACCGCGCTGGAAACCGGCGGCTGCATCCGCGGCATCGCCGTCCCGGGCGGCGCGTCCCTGTCCCGCAAGGAGATCGACGCGCTCGCCGAATACGTCAAGACCTACCGTGCCAAGGGGCTGGCCTGGCTGACCCTCGAGGAGACGGTCCGCGGATCCATCACCAAGTTCCTGACACCCGGGATCGTCGCCGCGATCCGCCAGCGATTCGACGCGAAGGACGGGGATCTCGTCCTGATCGTCGCGGATTCCGACACCGTCGCGTTCGACGCGCTCGGCGCGCTCCGCTGCGAGGTCGCGCGCCGGCGCGGCATGATCTCCCCCGACGACTACCAGCTGCTCTGGGTGACCGAGTTCCCCCTTCTCGAGCATGACGCGGAGGCCGGGCGCTATGTCGCCAAGCACCACCCGTTCACCTCGCCGATGGACGAGGACGTCGCGCTGCTGGAGACCGATCCCGGCGCGGTCCGCGCCAAGGCGTACGACATCGTGCTCAACGGCACGGAGCTCGGCGGGGGCAGCATCCGTATCCACGACCCTGCGCTGCAAAGCCGCATGTTCAGCCTGCTGGGTTTCACGCAGGAGCAGGCCGAGTCCCGGTTCGGCTTCCTGCTCGAGGCCTTCCGCTACGGCGTGCCGCCCCACGGCGGTCTCGCCTACGGCCTGGACCGGCTGATCATGCTGCTCGGTGGGCTGGACAACATCCGCGAGGTCATCGCGTTCCCCAAGGTCCAGAACTCTTCCGACCTGATGACCGAGGCGCCCGGCGACGTCGACGACGCGCAGCTGGACGAGCTGGGTCTCATGATCCGTACGGACGCCAGGTCCGCGGGAACGGAGGCTTGACATGAGTGCACCGGCTGCCGGAATGCGGGGAGCGATGACGCCCGAGCAGGTGATGGGCGAAATCCTTGACTGGCTCAAGTACATCGTCACCGCGCTCGCGGTCGGACTCCTGGTCGTGACGTTCGTCATCCAGAACAACCGGGTCATCGGCATCTCGATGGAGCCCACCCTGTTCCAGGGTGACCAGCTGCTGGTACAGAAAATCTCCGCGCGCCTGGACCGGTTCGACTATGGCGACATCATCACGATCAACGGCGAGAAAATGCTTGGCGTCGACGAGCCGGACCTCGTCAAGCGCGTGATCGGGCTCGGCGGGGACACGATCGACATCCAGGACGGCACGGTCTACCGCAACGGTATCCCCCTGGAAGAGACCTACCTGCCCGACGGACTCAAGACCAACCCGCTGGAACGAGGCTTTGACCATGTGGTCCTGAAGCCGGGCGAGCTCTTCGTCATGGGCGACAACCGGGGCAACAGCAAGGACAGCCGCGTCTTCGGACCCGTTCCCGGCGACTATATCATCGGAACCTGCGTCATCCGCTTCTACCCCTTCGACCGGATCGGAACGCCCTGACCACAGAGAGGATCCCCATACAGCATGAATTCTGACAGAGTCGCCCATATCCGCAACTTCTGCATCATCGCGCATATCGACCACGGCAAGTCCACGCTGGCGGACCGGCTGATCGAACAGACCGGCGTTCTTACCCTGCGCG
>CAZNGQ010000389.1:0-1663 GCA_964572095.1 uncultured Oscillospiraceae bacterium | reverse complement strand
GGGCGGCAGGACACGGTGGAGAATCTACGACCCTAACGGCGCTTCGGGCAGTAAGGTCTGGGCCGGGGCAGTGACCGGCGGCCTGTGGTATAACAACGATATTACCGGCAGCCAGGACTGGGTGCCGGTCGACGATTTCTGGCCGTCGCTCTCCATCAGCGGCATCACCTGCGATCCGAACAACCCGCAGGTATTTTACGCCGGTACAGGCGAAGCATTTACCGCTCGGGTGATCTACCGCGAATCTTCCGGGATCGGCGCAGGGATCTTCAAATCGGAAAATGCCGGCAACACCTGGACGCAACTCCCCGCTACCGCTGGCTGGAAGTATGTCACCGACGTGGAGGTACGCGACGAAAACGGACTCAGCGTGATCTATGCCGGCGTTGCTTCGGGCGAATACCACGGCACCCAGCAAAGCGAGCCTACCGACGGGCTGTTCCGGTCGGTCGACGGCGGCACGACCTGGATCCAGGTGCTACCCGCAGTCGAAGGATCGGAGAACCCCTACGCCGTTGCCGACATCGAAATTACCGCCGGCAACCGTATCCTGATCGGCACGCTGCCTAACCTCAACCAGGAGGGCGGCGCAACGATCCTCCGTTCCGACCTGGGGACAGCCGGATCATGGACAGTTTACGACGACTATGTGGCGATCATCCAGTCATATCCCGATTTCCCGATCCCCAACCGGGTGATGCTGGCCAGCGCCCCGTCGGATCCGGATGTGGCCTATGCGCTGCTCGACGCCGGGTACATCAATTCCAGCAATGGTTTTATCTACACCCAGGGTTTGTTTATCCTCCGCACCGGTAACGGCGGTGCCACATGGGTCTCGAAAGCGATACCTACCGGCGGCGATTACTACTGGGCCACCATCGGCTGGCATGCCCTGACGGCCGGCGTTGATCCCAACAACGCAGATGCCCTCTACATTGGCGGCCTCGACGTCTATAAATCCGACGACGGGGCAAACAGCTGGATCCAGGTGTCGAACTGGTGGTACATGTACCAGGGGGGCGGCGACCGCTACGTGCACGCCGATATTCACGATATCGACTACAAACCCGGCTCATCCGACGAGCTGGTGATCACTACCGACGGGGGCGTCTTTTACACCGACGAGGCCCAATCCGACGGACCTGCCTTCCAGGAAAAGAACAACGGCTACGGCTCATTGCAGTTCTACACCTGCGACATCCATTCCAATCCGTTGCAGAACAAAGCTGTCGGCGGCCTGCAGGACAACGGGACGCTGTACTTCACCGGCTCCCCGCTGACCATCTTTAACATGATCGATGGGGGCGACGGGGCATGCTGCTTTATCGACCAGAACCAGCCGCAATATATGATCACTTCGGTCTATTACAACCAGTATTCGCTCTGGCTGAACGGCAATTATTACCGCGGGAATGATCAGTTTCGACATGTGATGACTCCTTAATATTCAAGAATAAAGAATGGAACGCGGATAAACGCAGACCGCGCTGCGCGCGACGCGGATGGAGAAAGGAGGAATGAAAGACAAGGAAAAAAGGAGAGCCTCAAACCATGCTGCGCTATACCCGTGCGATATCTCGCCTCTTATTCCTTCTCACTCTTCCTTTATTCCTTCTTCCTCTCCGATCCGCGTTCATCTGCGCTCATCTGCGTTCTCTTATAC
>CAZNGQ010000388.1:0-1670 GCA_964572095.1 uncultured Oscillospiraceae bacterium | reverse complement strand
GGCGCGTGGCGCGCCACGGTGACCGGATACGACTTCAATATCGCTGCCGGCCATGCGACCGGCGGGACTCTGACGCTGCTTTGGCACGAGCGGCTAGGTCCGGTCGTGGCTTCATCGGTTCTGGACTACCGGCTCGTCGAGCCGCTCAACATGCAGCAGCCGCTCGATCGCAGCCATCATCGCCCTCTTACCCCGCGGATCGAGCGATGGGTGGATGGCGTGCGGTTCTCCACCTGTTACGATACACAGGCAGACATCCAGGCCGAGCGGAACGGGGACGAGGTTGTCATCCGGGTTTCGGCAGCGCTCGTGAGCCTTACGCAGCAGACGTTGCAGTCGGCTGTACGATGCCGGCTGGAGTATGCTTTTTTCCCGCATGCGGTCCGGATCCGCGGCCAATTGGAGAGGGATCCCGCAGATCTCATCTACATCCTGCCGATCATCGCGGATGGGGCACAGGTCTCTTCCACGGCGATGCTGCCGGAACCTGAGCGGATTTTCTTCCTCACCGGGGGCTTCGGCGCTCGCGAGTTCAGGATCCAGCCGAATGCGGACGGCGCGTTCGAGGTGCGGATCGAGGTCGGCGGATAATCAGACCGGTAAATCCACTCGTTATTTCGCATTGTCAATCGAAAACGAAATAAGAAGAAGGTTTTCAGCGCTTTATTTCGTTTGGGATGGAACCTGGATGCTTCTACTACCTACTTGCTTCCGAGAAATCCCGAACCGCAGCGGATCCACCCGTATCATGACTGTTATGATGGAGTCAAGCCGATGTCTTCGTCGAACGACCATGCAGCGGAGGGAACGTATGGATTCTTACCTCACCCGTAACGTGTTGGATCAGGGGCGATACGACGTCGTCGTGGCCGGAGGCGGCATCGCCGGCTGTGCGGCCGCGTTGGCCGCCGCGCGTGCCGGCATGCGGACACTCCTGATCGAGAAGAGCGTCCTGCTGGGCGGGCTTGCGACCCTCGGCCTGATCACCTGGTATGAGCCGCTATGCAACGGACGCGGCCGAAAGCTGATCACGGGCATCGCCGAGGAGCTGCTTCACCTGTCTTTCCGGTACGGCTACGACAGTCTGCCGGAGGAATGGCGCGAGAGGAAAAACCTCGGAACGCCTCCCGCGAAACGGTATGCCACGCTTTACTCTCCGAGCGCCTTTGAATTGGCGCTGATGGAGATCCTGACCGATCATGGCGTCACGCTGCGTCTGGACACGCTGGTTACCTGGCCGGTGATGGAGGCGAACCACTGCCAGGGAGTGGTGGTGGAGAGCAAGACTGGCGCCGAGTATTTCGGCGCGGGAGTCGTGATCGACGCGACAGGAGATGCCGATCTGTTCTCCCGGGCGGGGTGCGACTGTGTCCTGGGTAAAAACTTCCTGACTTATACGGCACACGGCGCCTGGCTCGGACAGGATCGCACGCCGTTGCGCGCGACGGATGTCCGTGGGTGGCTGAATCTGGGGTCCAAACTGGACGGCACCGGACACCCGCCGGGAATGAAGCTTTTCCACGGGGTGACGGGTGAAGAGGTGACCGAATTCGTTCTGACCGGACAGCGGATGATGCTGGACCGGCTCAAGGCCGAAGGGAAAGACGCGGTTGAAATCGTCTCCCTGCCGGGGATGGCGCAGTTCCGGACGACCCGGCACATCCTTGGCG
>CAZNGQ010000387.1:0-1672 GCA_964572095.1 uncultured Oscillospiraceae bacterium | reverse complement strand
TTTTCCGTGAACGACCACGATGAATGCACGGGCGGCCGCGCCTACGAGGCGCTGATCCGGGACGCGCTCCGGGCCGGTCCGGACACGGCGGTGATCCTGGTGTTTTCCGTGTTTCCCGGCCTCAGGAACCTGCAGGACTCCCATATCCCGCTGGGCCGGCACTACTCCCTGCCGATGGCCAGCGTCCGGGACGCCATCGCCGGGCCGTACATGTCCGGCCGGATGACGGACAAGGACTATTTTGCGGACATCTACCATCCGGTCACGGCCGGACACACCCTGATGTGCGACTGCCTGCTTCACCTCGTCCGCCGGGCGGACGCGTCCCCGGCCGACCGGCCCGCTCCGCTGCCGGATCACCCGCTGCTCGGCGCCGGGTTCTGCGGCACCCTGCTCCTCACCGCCGCGAACACGCGGTCCCTGGTGCAGCCGGGCGGCTTTGACGGCACGGATACCCAGATCCAGCGGTTCGTGACCCGGGGGCGGCTCTGCTTTCCGGACAACTGGCACCACGCTCCCGGCCAGGCCGGCGACCCCGGGTTCCGCGCGGACCTGACCTGCCGCAATATCCTGATGGACTACAAGCTCAGCAAGTCCGCGGACTTCGGCACGGCCGAGGCGTATGTGGACGGACGCCTGTCCGCCCGGATCGACGCCTGTTCCCCGGAAGGCTGGAACAACAACAAGGTGGCGCTTCTGCTGGACGACGACACCCCTGCGCGGCACACGCTGGAGATCCGGATGGCCGCGGGCAGCGAGGACCGGTCGTTTACGATCCTCGCGCTGGGCTGCGCCGGCATGGGGGAGGGCGCTCCGCGCTGATTCCGAACGGAATGAATGTTTCCGGCTGTGTTGCGGTCAGGGGCTTGAACCGGCCGGTATTATGTCGTATCGTAAAAACAGCCCTTACTATAACGATAATGTCAGTTCATTTCTGAACGATCTCACCTTTCATTGCTCTGCATGTCATCATCTGGACAAAAGAATCAGAACAGGCACATGGAAAAAGCGTAACGTTTCGCACCAATGGCAACGATCCGATCCGCGCTGTCCCGTCCTGAACGATCTCCAGTATCGCACGGCAAGGGGTGAACGATGAAGCCACACCATCCCACGATGAAGGACATACGGAACGTGACCGGTCTCGGACTGGCCACGATTTCCAAGTATGTCAACGGCGGGAATGTGAAACCGGTCAACAAGGAACTGCTGGACCGGGTCGTGGCGGAACTGGGCTACCGGCGCAACGAGTATGCGAGGGCGCTGAAGACCACTCATACCCGGACGATCGGGGTTGTGATCCCCGAGCTCGCCAGCCGGTTCTGCACGGTCATCGTTTCGGGGGTGGAGGACGCGCTGCGCCATCGCGGCTATGCGGTCATCGTCTGCGATTGCCGGTCCGACCGGAACAGGGAACAGGACGCGATCCGTTTCCTGCTTTCCAGGAATGTGGACGGGCTCCTGTGCCTGCCGGTTTCGGGAGACGGAACGGCTCTTCGACAGACCGTCGACGCCGGAATTCCGGTCGTGCTGTTCGACCGTCCGGTCGATGTACCGGGATGCAGTGCCGTGCTGCTCGACAACCGCGCCGCGGCGGCGACCGCGGTCAACCACCTGTTCCAGTACGGCCACCGCCGGATCGGCCTCGTGTATGGGGATCATTACTTTACGC
>CAZNGQ010000386.1:0-1673 GCA_964572095.1 uncultured Oscillospiraceae bacterium | reverse complement strand
AGGGATCTTGCTCCAGTTGTAATTGCTCCCCCATTGGTAGTAGAGCTTGTCGGTCAGCTGACTCCCTTGCTTGGACAGATAGGCCATACCGCCGATAGGGATGGTCAGAGAAGGATGGGAAAAGGTATCCACCTTGATAAAAGATTGGAGAGTCACCGCGGTGGGAAGCTCCTTCCGGTTCCTGCCGATGGAGATTTTCGGGGCCGGGATGCCGATTTCCGACACGGCCCAGTCATAGACATGTCCGCGACCGAAAAGAGACCCGGGATATCCGTCATCAGCCCCTGACGGATCGCCCGACGGACAATAAGCCAGACCATAGCCGCCATAACCCCATCGACCATACTCCAGCCCTCCCGAGGGACCGGGAAGTTGAAAAGCACCAACATAAGCGATCTCGACGAACGGATTGACCCGTGTCTTCTCCGCTGCAAACGGATGCGTGGCCGCCTGGACCACCTGCGAACGCCCGCTCTCATTGCCATGCTCGTCAACGGCAGCGACAGAAAAGGAATAAGCGGTGGCCGGAGTAAGAAGCGCCACCGTATAGGTATTGATCTGGAAATCGGACGGAGTGTAATACGTTTTCTGGGAAACGCCGATTACGAAATCCCGCTGGTCATAGATACGGTATTTGACGACGGCTACATTATCGGTGGAAAGGTCCCAGTGGAGGCGTATCCTGGTGTCGGAAAGCACCAGTGCCTGCAGGTTCTGTGGCGTGGAAGGCGGGATACTGTCGACAAGGGCCGCCGAGGAACAGGTCGTGCCGCTGACTGGATTTCCACAATCGATCAAACCGCGCCCGTAGTTGGCCGTCTGATCCGTTTCCATGCGATCGGCCGGAGTGGTGAGCGTCCCATCTTCGCGCCGGCATTCCGCCCCTCCGTTTTGCGGCGATGGATTGTTGCAAGTTCGAATACGCTTCCGGATTCCCCACCCTTCATAATCCTTGCACCCCTTGGAGCAAGGAGTCCAGTACCAGTAACTCCAGCCGCCATCCACCGCCGTTGCCGCTACAACGGCCATTCCGCCGGAGGCGATCGGTTGCGGAAGGGGGAAAAATAGGAGAATTCCCAGGATGAGCACACGACGGGACCGTCGGGAAATTGCATACCGCCTATCGTGAAGCGATAAAAAGTCGAAAATCATACTGTGTAATTTTTCCAGATGCCCATTGGACGCACGTTTCAGTCACAGACAAGAATGACGGTCCGGTAAAAAGTCTTTATTCCGTTTCTTTTCGTAAATTCCGTGTTGATTCCATTGCTTTTGCCGGCGGGACGCCGGCGCTCCCAGGATTTCTTACGACTTTCATCTCTTTTGCGCAGGCAAAAAGAGTTCTCCGACCGGCCAGGCGGCGATATTGGACAGATCGGACCAGCCACCGGCGCTGTTCTGCGATTTGTAGGCGAAGTAGAGCTTCCCTCTTACATACGGTAGAACGGCGACATGGTCGGCGGAGGTTGCCGAAACGCCGGTCAGATGGACAGCGGCGTTCCAATTCGATTCCACGATCGGGGCCGGAGAATAGCAAAGGACGGCCGATGCCGCTCCGGAAGGCGGCGTCCATCGCAAAGTAACGGCAACGGTTCCCGGACCGAGGACCGCTTCGGTCACTCGCAGGTCGCGGACGGCCTGCAGTTTTTCCACACCGTATTCGTCCGCTCCGA
>CAZNGQ010000385.1:0-1675 GCA_964572095.1 uncultured Oscillospiraceae bacterium | reverse complement strand
CCTGGACTTCCTGAGGGATGTCAACCTGGGAAAAGAGGTCCGGGTCAAGGGGGTTGTCGCCGTGATCGGCGGCGGCAGCACAGCCATGGATGCCGCCCGGGTCGCACTGCGGAAAGGTGCGAGCGAAGTGCATGTCCTGTATCGCCGCAGCATTGATGACATGCCTGCCGATCGACGGGAAATCGCCGAAGCGATCGAGGAAGGCATCGAGATCCACGAGCTGGTGGAGCCGCTTCATTTCTCCGGTTTCGGCAATGTGGAAAAGGTCGTCTGCCAACGCATGATGCTGAAAGGCTTCGACAAGGACGGCCGGCGCAAGCCGGTTCCGGTGCCCGGCGAAATCGTTGAGTTCTATGTTGACCTGGTTATCCCGGCTGTCAGTCAATACTCCGACCTTCCGTTTGTCCGGCCGGACGAAGTGGAGATGACCAGCTGGGGCACATTCATTGTTGACGGCGAGACGCAGAAGACCACGATGCCGGGCGTTTTCGCCGGCGGTGACGTCGTTCGGGGCGCCGATATCGTGATCACGGCGATCGCGGACGGCAAGAAAGCGGCTCGATCGATCGACCGCTACCTCGGCGGCAGCGGTGAGCTCAACAAGGGTGAGCCGGTCGACATCCCCCAGCCCATTGAAGACCTTGAACTGCTGGAGCATGAGCGCTTCCTGATGAAGCGTCTGGATCCGGAAACCCGCAAACGCAGCTTCGACGAGGTGATCAAGGGTTTCCACAAACTGAACGCGATGGCTGAGGCCATGCGCTGCCTGCGCTGTGACCGGCGCTGACGGACAGGAGGTGATCTGGATGATCGAAATGACCATCAACAGCCAGACGATCCAGGCTCACGAGTCCGACACGATTCTCGATGCCGCGACCGCCAACCATATCCTGATCCCCACGCTTTGCCACATGCCTGGCCTCCATGCCGTCGGCTCCTGCCGGATCTGTTCGGTGGAGGTCGAAGGCGCCAGGACGCTCATGGCCGCCTGTGTCACACCCGTCTCGGAAGGCATGGTCGTCTGGACGAACACTCCGCGGGTGCGCAAGGCCCGGAAGATCCTTTATGAACTGATGCTTTCGGACCACCCGACCGACTGCCTGCACTGCGAGCGCAATCAGCGCTGTGAATTCCAGCAGTTGGGCGAAATCCTGCAGGTCAAGAGCTCCCGTTTCGAAGGCGTCCGATCAAAAACGGCCATCGATGATTCCAGTCCGTCCGTCGTGCGGGACGCAAGCAAATGCGTACTCTGCCGACGGTGTGTGACCGTCTGCAACGAGATCCAGGGCGTTCGGGCTTTGAATGCGCAGAATCGCGGCTTCAAGACCGAGATCGGTCCCGGTGGTTCTTCTCGACTCGGAACGGCGGTATGCTCCTATTGCGGTCAATGCACGACCGTATGTCCGGTCAATGCCCTGCACGAAGCAGACTCAACGGTTCAAGTCTGGAAAATGCTGGAAACACCGGGTAAAGTTACGGTCGTCCAAACTGCTCCGGCAGTCCGTGCGGCGCTCGGTGAGGAATTCGGCCTGGCGCCCGGCACCCTGGTGACGGGAAAAATGGTCAGCGCCCTGCGACTGCTGGGCTTCGATTACGTGTTCGACACCAACTTCACGGCCGACCTGACGATCCTGGAGGAAGGATACGAGCTCTTGTCGCGGCTGGTGGCACTGTT
>CAZNGQ010000384.1:0-1680 GCA_964572095.1 uncultured Oscillospiraceae bacterium | reverse complement strand
CGTTGGCCTCAATCTGGGGGATAGACCCGTGCGGCCTCACGAATTCAATCCGCTGGAGATCGCCCAGGGCGTGCAATTCATCGCCGCTATCCGGGCAACAGTGGACATCGTTTCCGACACGGAGATGGTGCGTATCGGCATCCGCGGATACGCCCAGCACAATCCGGTGATGGAGTACAAGCAGGAAGGATTCGAGATGTTCGAGTCCATGAACCGCTCCATCCGACAGGATGCAGTCCGTCTGATGATGCGGGCGTCGTTCTCCGCGGAACGCCCCATCCAGCGCAAAAGCGCGGTCCAGGATGTTTCCGAGGGGTTCGGCAGCTCGGGATTCACTTCATCTGCGCCGGCTTCCGCCATGCCCGAGGCGGCCCGGCCATCCGAAGACAAGGAATCGCATGAGCCGGTGAAGCGGTCCTCCGCGAAAGTCGGACGAAACGACCCCTGTCCTTGCGGGAGCGGGAAGAAATACAAAAACTGCTGCGGCAAAAACGAGTAAGGGAAGAGGTGCATGCGGGATGTCCGATGAACCATCCATAGACGCCTTGATTGAAAACGGCCGGCGAAAAATCGCCTGGGCAAAAAGGAACATGCCGGTTTTGTCCGAAATCGAACGGGAATTCGATGTCTCTCGGCCGTTCCAGGGATTGCGCGTCGCCGTCAGCGTCCATGTGGAAGCCAAGACCGCCTGCCTGGCGCTCGCGCTCGAAACCGGCGGCGCGGATGTCTCGCTGACCGGCTGCAATCCGCTTTCGACGCAGGATGACGTCGCCGCCGCCTTGTCGGCCGGCGGGATGAAAGTCTTCTGCAAGCATGGCGCCGATCCGGAAACGTACCGCATGCACTTGGTCCAAACGTTGGAATGCTTTCCGAACATCGTCATCGACGACGGCGGGGATCTGGCCGAACTGCTTCACACGACACACGCGGCCCTGGGCCGAGACATCATCGGCGCATGTGAGGAAACGACAACAGGGGTACATCGCCTGCGGATCCTGGAAGGCCAGGACCGCCTCCGGTATCCGTGTCTCGCTGTGAACGACGCCCAGTGCAAGCACCTGTTCGACAACCGGTTTGGAACAGGACAATCCGTTTGGACGGCGATCATGTCCGCCACCAACCTGGTCGTGGCCGGCAAAAATGTCGTGGTCGCCGGTTTCGGCATGTGTGGAAAAGGCGTTGCCTTGCGCGCGAAAGGTCTTGGCGCACGAGTGATCGTCACGGAAATCGATCCGGTCAAGGCCTGTGAAGCCCATATGGAGGGATACCAGGTCCTACCTATGGCGGAAGCAGCCGGTATCGGTGACTTTTTTATCACCGTCACTGGATGCAAAGACGTTATTACAAAAGAACATTATGGCGTGATGAAAGACGGAGCAATCCTTTCAAACGCCGGTCATTTCGATGTTGAAATCAACATTCCACAACTGCTGGATCTGGCGGTCGATCATCGGCTGGTACGGAACGATGTCGAAGGGTATCGGATGCCGGACGGCAGATGGATCTACCTGCTTGCTCAGGGACGTCTTGTGAATCTGGCTGCCGGCGATGGACACCCCGCGGAAATCATGGACATGAGTTTCTCCCTGCAGGCCTTGAGCGCGGAGTTCATGGCAAGGAACGGATCGGGTCTGGACCGGCGTGTCTATGAATTGCCCGGAGAAATCGACCGTCGCGTCG
>CAZNGQ010000383.1:0-1691 GCA_964572095.1 uncultured Oscillospiraceae bacterium | reverse complement strand
GGTGTACCGACGAGCAGGTCCGACAGCACATGAGCCGCATCGGCGGACCGCTGATGGACCGGTTCGACCTCCGCGTGTTCCTGACGTCGACCAGCTCCGGGGCGATGCGGTCCAGCATCGACCGGCGCACGGCAAAGGAATCCGAGGCGGCGAGGGAGCAGATCGTACAATGCTGGCGCATCCAGGCGGAACGAACGGCCATGCATGGACTTGCGCCCATGCTGAACGGGCGTATCCCCCCGGATGGCATGCGGGAGGTGATGGAACTGGACGGATCCGTATGCTCGTATGCCGCTGATCTGGCGGACCGACGGCTCAGTACGCGGGGATACCACCGGCTGCTGCGCGTAGCGCGAACCCTGGCGGACCTCGAGGGTGGAGGAGCGGTTTCGTCCCGTCACATCCAGGAAGCCTATCAATACCGGCTGGAAAGAACGGGAGGGTACTAGGATGGAGATGTCTCCCGGATTGTTGACCGGATATGTATGGCTTTCCCGGCTGGTGAGTGTGGCCGGGATCAGCGTTAAGAAAATGCGTATGGCGCTGGAGGAGTTCGGATCCGTTTCCGCTCTGTTTGATGCATCCGCACACGAATTGGTGGAACGGGTCTCGTTTCCGCCGGAAATGCTCCATCGGGTCAAGGACTATGCACATGACAATTCCCACCGCGAGGCGGCCGCCCGGACTGCGGGTATAAGCGCTGCGCAGGGGATCGGTTGCATGACGGAAGCGGATCCGTGCTATCCGTCCCGTTTGCTGGAGATCCGCAGCCATCCGTTTCTGATTTTCTATAGGGGAGACATCGACCGGGTTCTCAGCAAGGCGGAAAACGTCGTGACCATCGTCGGCTCCCGCAGTCCGACCGGATATGGCCGGACCGCGACCCGCAAAATCGCGGAAGAAATCGCCAAGGCAGGCGTCACCGTCGTCAGCGGTCTCGCCAGGGGGATCGATTCGATCGCCCACCGGGCGGTGCTGGATGCCGGCGGCTTGACCGCCGCGGTGCTCGGCGGCGGTATCGACCACGTCTACCCTCCGGAGCACGGGGACCTGTTGCGCGAGATCGCGCAGCGCGGGGTCGTCGTCAGTGAACACGGCCCGGGTATCCGGCCCTGCCGTCCGTTCTTCGCCGCACGCAACCGGATCCTGTCGGCCCTGGCGGACGTCGTGCTGGTGACCGAAGCCTCCCAGAGCAGCGGCAGCATGATCACGGCCGGATTCGCAGCGGACCAGGGCAGGGATCTGTTCGCTTTACCCGGCAGCGTGTTCGAGCCGCAAAGCCGCGGATGCCACCAGCTGATCCAGGAGGGCGCCGGCATCCTGACCTGTGCCGACGACCTGCTGTACCGGCTGCCGATGGGCCGCATGCCCCGCACCGCGGAAAGCGAGGTGCGCGAGATGACGATGAACCTCCGGCTGGTCGCCGTGATCGACAATCTGCGCGGCCGGAGCCTGACCCCGGAGGAATTGTCGGAGTCCTCAAGTCTGTCGATGGCCGAACTCCTGCCGGTTCTTTCCGCGCTGGAGATGGTCGGAGACGTCGAGAACCGTAGGGGCAGGTTCTCTTTGACACCCGGCTCCCAATGAGTTATATAATGGTACGACATGCAGGCAGGGCTCACGTCCATGCATGATTAAACGCAAAAACGAGGTCCGATTCATGCCAAGAACATTGCTGATTGTCGAATCCC
>CAZNGQ010000382.1:0-1698 GCA_964572095.1 uncultured Oscillospiraceae bacterium | reverse complement strand
TGACATTGTAGTACCTTGCAACATCCACATTTTTTGTGCCGATCACGTTGAGCGGCGTATCATCCGGCATTCCGCCGTATTCCACGATATACCCCGTGGCACTGGCATTGCTTGGAGAAAAGTCGTTCCAATAGCCCGGATTGTCGGACTCAGGCCCGAAGACATGAACGGCATACTCTGTGTTCGTATGATTGTTCGGCTCAGACCCGGACCAATGGGCGTAGCCGCCGTTGACTGCTGTTCCGGCAGCAAAACCGGACCAGAAAGCAAATCCTGCACCTCCATCTGCCAGGCCCTCCGGACCTGACACCCAGCGCCAATCCCCGGAACTGGCTCCAGCTCCGTCGGGATGATTCACATCTTCGGCGCCGATCCAGCCTAAACCAGCTGTTTTTGATTGAACGAATGTGTTTTCGCCTTCGCTTCCGATCGTCACCAGGTAGCCTTCCCGCCCAAAGAGGCCTCTGTCTTCTGCCGCTGTTTTGGCGGTACCCCAGGTAATGGAACCGCCATGATCCACATACTCATAAAAGTGGCCGGTGCCGTCATAAAAGAGTCCTCCGCCCACAGAGAAGTCTACGATCCTGGTCGTCAACGATTCAGAGGTTGTTGAAAATTTGACGCTGCGCAGCGCTGACTGGTAGTTGGCAGGCGTATCGGTACCGGTCAGCGTCAGAATGCCCGTTGAAGCATTGTAGCTCCCCGTGATCGCTCCGATCGGCGCTGGGTAGGACAATACATCACCGCTTTGCTTATTTCGGATCATCACGGATGCCTGATCGATATTCTCCGCGCCGAAACCCGTCATGGCAAGACCGGCGTCGATCACGACGGAATCTCCGGAGAGATAGTAATTTGTGCTCCCGGCCGAAGCGGAAAGACCGCCGGAGCCCGATGAAAGAACAATGTCCGCAGAAGGATCCGCGAGGCTACCCGCCCCGTTGACTGCGTAAATCTGGTATGTTCCAGGGTCCAGACTCGCGGTCTCCAACGATGCAGAGGTAACAGCAGCGCATACCGCAGTGGATTTGTTGGCTGATACCGCATCCAGCGCCGCCTGGTCCCCGTAGGTTCCCTTCGGTACCAGATACAGCGTCCCGTCTTCCGCGACGGTCACCCGGATCGCCGGGCCGACCATGGCCGTATAATCTGAAATCACCAGGATCTCGGGTCCCGGAAGCCGAAGGTGGAGGGGCATCAGGATACCGCTGTCGACAAGACCAAGCTTGGGCAGAGCCAGGTCGGCGAAACTCCAGGCGCCGGATGCTGTGGCAGCATCGAAATAAGCCTCTGTCAGCGCGCCGTCATTGACAGACGCCCTGTCAACATCGCCGCCTTCCACGCCGGTCATATCCACGGATGAGATCGCCGCATAAGAGCCGCTGTCCGTTACACCCAGAAGCATTTCCTCAAAAGCGCGATTGGCTGCCCCGGTCATCACACCATTTGCATTGACCTGGCCACCGAGGATCCGATGATAGGAACCGGCTCCGCCTGTGACGGAGGCATTCAGGGCAAGCATATTTGAAAGATTCAGTGCGCTCATGGGAGCGCTGTTTGTATTGTACTTCCCGATGATCCCGCCGGCATACCCGTCCGACGACGTGTCATACGCCTTTGCATTCCCTGTGGCATATCCATTAATGATGTCCAAGGTAGTGTTTCCCCACATGGAGACTGTGCCGATCAAGCCGCCGA
>CAZNGQ010000381.1:0-1714 GCA_964572095.1 uncultured Oscillospiraceae bacterium | reverse complement strand
ATGCTGACGGCCATATACGTCAGCATGTACTTGATGAACTGGGATTTCCTGCGCCTCGGCTTCATCGTCCGGCTGTCCTCGCGGTGAAATGTGGATATCCGGTGCCGCCGTCGGAAAAGCGGCGGCACCGGATACCATTTTGGGAGATCATGGAGTCTGTGTAAAGGCTATCTGCGGAAACGGTCATAAGCCGTCTGTGTAATCTCCAGGATCTTTCCGTATCCGATGGCGTCCAGCTCGGCCAGGTACCCCACCCACCCGGCCTCGATTCCGCCGCTCGTGATAAACTCCACTCGGGTTTCGTCGATGAACTGTTCGAGAACCGTGTTGATCTCGTTCATCTGCATCGACTCCTCCAGAGAATACACCAATGGTGGCATGCAGTCCCGGACCGCAGGCGTGTACGGCTTGTACGCAAGCATCGTGTCCCACAGCAGGCCCTGCAGTTCAAAAGGGTTGTCGCTGCGGACGCCCTTGTTGTCGAAAGAGTTGTAGTAGGGATTGCGGTTCTGCCAGTGCGAGCGCTGCTCGCTGCCGTATACGAGGATCGCCTCGTACAGGGCGGGCTCCCCGTCGACTCCGCGCTTTCCGGCCGGAGCCGGGATCCAGTCGGTGCCGGGTTCGCCAAGCCGCGTCCGCATCGAGACGTCCTGCGAGTACATGAAATCGCAGAACCGGAATGCCGCCTCCGGATCGGTGCAGGCTTTTGTGATGACATAACAATTGGCCTGGTTGACATACTGGTAGGGATTGTAGTTGGAAAGCCGCACGCCCGTCGGGCCCATCAGCGGAGGCACCGCGACATAGTCCCTGTAACGTTCGCCGTTCACGTCGGCATGCGCGTTGGGGCCGCCGGACGTGACGGCGCCGATCCGGGCGGCATCGGGGTCTTCAAAGATCGTCCGGAGCTGGGCGGCATCCTGCGTAAAGGTCGCCATGTCCAGCAGGCCGTCTTCCACAAGCCCGTGCAGGTACTGAAGGCCGGCCCGGTATTCGCTCTGGATATAGGGTGCCCGGACGGCACCGTTCTCCAGCACATAACGCTGCGTGCTGATCGTGCCGGTGTTGGGGTACTGCAGGAAACTGTTGAGGAGAAACGGCTCGACGGTCGTGCTCCAGCCGGTGGTCGCGCCCATCAGGGGGATCTCGTCCTGGATGCCGTTGCCGTTGGGGTCCCTCGTCTTGAAAACCGACAACACGGTTCTGAGTTCGGCGGTGGTTGTCGGGACCTTGAGCCCCAGCTTGTCCAGCCAGACCCTGTTGATCCACAGCCGGCTGGACATCATGTTGGGCTCGGAGGTGTTGATCGAGGGCATCGCGTAGATGTTGCCGTCCGGCGCCGTCATGATCTTCTGCAGGTCGGGAAAGACGGACAGCACCTCGGTGAAATGGCGGGAATCCTTTTTGATGTAGCTGTTGAGGGCGATGAACGTCCCCTGCGAGGCGTGCTCGACCAGCAGCGAAGTCGGCATGCCGCCCATGAACACGTCCGGGAGATCCTGGCCGGTCGCGAGGATCAGGTTCATTTTCTGTGTACGGTCCTTGGCCGCCACAAGATCCCACCGAATCGAGATGCCGGTCTGATCCTCCAGGTACTTCGTCAGCTTGTTGTTCTCGTAGTCGAGGACCTGGGACTCTTTCTGGAAGAAGATCCGCAGCGCGAACGGCGTCTCGACAATCGGAAGCGTGCCGGGCTCGGCGGCTTCCGACTTGG
>CAZNGQ010000380.1:0-1719 GCA_964572095.1 uncultured Oscillospiraceae bacterium | reverse complement strand
GGTGATCTCCAGCTTGCCCGAATCGATGGACAGATTCCGGGCCCAGCCGCTGCCGGTGTTGGTGGCGGTCACCCCCAGCTTAAAGGGGATGCCCGAGAGGATCTTGTGGGGCACGTAGTAGTCCAGCGTCACCTGGGGCTGCGGGTAGATGGTGATGGCCACGCCCTGGGTGGAGGTTTCGACATAAGTGCCGTTCACGTAGTAACTGACCGATGCGCTGGCGTAGAACACTTTGCCGTTGTCGGGGTCGTCGCCGCCCAGGCCCACCAGCGGAATGATCTGCCACTGGCCGACCAGGGATCTGCCGGCGCCCAGCAGCGAGGTGCCGTCCAGGCTGTCGATGCCGCTCACCCCGTTGTTCTTGAGCACATATTTGGATGTCGGGACCTCCGCGCCGTTCTCGTCGGTCAGTTTGACCCGAACGTTCACATTCTGCAGCGCGTAGCTGGGATAGCCGTTGGAGATCCGAAGGGTGGCGTCGAAGGCCTGCCGCTCGATGGTGGCCGTCTGGGCGACGGACAGCTTGATGATCTCGTAGACGCTGTTGCCGCCGGTGGCGCCGTCCGTGGGCGGCGGTGTGGGAGGCGGAAGCAGGTAGTCGATCTCGGTCAGCTGCCCTTCGGGCATCTTGAACTCTTCCACTCGGGTCGCCGTGCCGTCCGCCGGTTTAATGGTGACGCTCACCGGGGTGTCGCTGGGGTTGTACAGGGGCAGCTTGGATTCCACGAACTTGGCCGGGTTCTCCGGCAGGCCCGTGTCCGGATCGAAGCTGACGTAGTTTCCTTTCAGATAGATGAAGTTGGGCATGCTCGCATAGGGCAGCAGATACTGTCCTTTCTGCACTTCCAGCTGCAGGCGCACGCTGCCGTGGGCCGGGATCTCCCCGATGTAGCCTCCGCCCACGATGCTGATGCCCGTGGCGGCGGCGTTCTGCCGCACCACCTGGGCCGTCACGTCGGTCAGGGCGATCAGGCCGGTGTTCACCACCTGGGCTTCCACAATCATGGTGGACTGCACTTCCTTGGGAATGTTGATCCAGGGCGGCACATAGCCGAACTGGGGTTTGGGGATGTTGACGCCGAACTCCAGGTTCAGCTTGATCTCGTATTCATCCTGGATGGTGGTGGGCACCACGGTCCACTCGATCTGGACAGGCAGGCTCTCCATCTGGACTTCCACCGGCGCCAGGGCGTTGCCGGGCATGATGTTGCAGGCGCCGGAAAGGTTCCTGCGGCCGCTGGCGGTGATCACGTAGTCGTAGCCGCCCAGAGGCTTTTGAGCGAAGGACACGGTCCCGTCGCTGCCGGTGCGGCCGGCGAAGGTGGGATAGTAGGTCCGCTCCACGCCGTTTTCGGAGAAGGTGTAGGGATCCTTGCTCACCAGCGTGACGGTGGCGTTGGGCACCCGGCTGCCGGTGTCGTCGGACACCACGAAGGCCAGGTCGCCCACCCGGTCGGTGGACACCTCGGCCGCCACGGTGACGAGGGCGGAATAGTTGCCGTTGGTCACTTTGATCTTATCCTGGTACTGGCCCAGGCTCGTGGTGGCCCCCGGCGCGAAGATCACGTCGAAGTACGCGCTCTCGGCGGGCAGCAGGTTCAGTTTTGTCAGGTTGGCCGCCCGGATCCAGGGCACGCTGGCCGGCTGCTCCAGATAGAGGCCGTTCAGGGCGCCCAGGCCCTTGTTGGTGATCTTGATGGTCTTGACCACTTCCACGCC
>CAZNGQ010000379.1:0-1725 GCA_964572095.1 uncultured Oscillospiraceae bacterium | reverse complement strand
GGTGGACATAAATTTGTCGCCCCAGCCCCACATCGAAAAGTCATAGTCGCCCGGCTCGATTCCGTCCCAGTTCGGCGCCACGAGGGAGTCCAGCGTGCCGCTTTCGAGAGCGGTCACCTTGATCGAGATCCCTACCGGCTTGAGCTGCTCCGCGATGATCTCGGCGACGCGAATCCGGTCCGCGGAGCTCGAATACACCAGCAGCTCAAACGCAAGGTCTTTCCCGTTGGCGTCCTCCCGCACCCCGTCCCCGTTGGAATCCATGAATCCGAGGCCGTCCAGCAGCTGGTTTGCTTCCGCGACGTTCTGCTCATACTTGGGGCACGCCTCGTTGTACAGATAATACCCCGGCATGACGAAGCCCGGGCTGCCGATCGTGCAGCGCCCCAGCGTAACGGTGTTGGCGATGTCCTCCACGTCCAGCGCCTTGACGATGGCCTTGCGGAAATTGTCCTCGCTGATCGGATAGCGCGACTCGTTCATGAACATCAGGCAGCTTGCAAAGCCCTGCCCTTCCAGCAGCTTCAGGTTTGCGCTGCCCTTGAACTGGTCCACCAGCTCCGAGGGCACGCTGAGCGTGATGGTGTCCACCTGACCGGACTGGAGCGCCGTCAACGCCGCGGTCTTATCCTCGATCGTAACCAGGATGATCTGTTTTGCGGCCGGCATCCCGCCAAAGTAACCGTCGTTTGCCTCGAGCTTGTAGTAATTGTCCGGCGTATAATCCGCTATTTTGTAGGGGCCGGTGCCGACGATCTTCCCGCCCGCGTCGATCTCTTCGGGGGTCATCGTTTCATACACGTGTTTTGCGACGATCGGCATATAACCGAACAGGTTCTCGATGATCTCCTCGCTGCGGGCTTCCTTGAGATTAAATACCACGGTGTAATCGTCCGGGCATTCGATGCTCTCGATGTTCTTCGACGGGTTTGTAAAATTGATGCTGTTGACGAGGTTTGCGGGGATATAATACGAGTACTCCACGTCTGCGGACGTAAACTTTTCTCCGTCGTGCCAGAGCACGTCGTCGCGCAGATGGAAAGTGTACGTCATGTAATCCTCGCTGACCTCATAGGAGGTCGCCAAGCAGGGGATCATGTGGCGGTCCTGGTCGATCTGATACAGATTGTCGTAGACCAGGCTCAGCAAGTCCCAGCTCTTGGTACCGATTTGGTCAAACGGCGTGAAGGAACCCTGCTTGGACGTCACGCCGATCTTGATTGTTTCAACCTGCTCCGTGCCGGTTTCGGCCGATGCGACCGATGCAAAGCCGAACAGCAATCCCAGGACCATGATGAGCGCGAAAGCTTTCTTCATTACTGTTTCCCTCCCTTTTTTTGAATCCATTACTCCGCAATAGATGACCGGCGTCAGGCAGTATCAGCCGCACTTGCAGCAAAGCACGTAATGGCCCGGCGATACCTGCCGCATTGCCAGCTCGTCTGCATCCCTGCACAGATCGTCATATTGGAGGCATCTGTGCTCGAACGGGCAGCGCTCCGTTTTTTCGAAGCTGTTCACTTCACCCCCTTTAAGATTTGCTCCGCTCCCTTCCAGAAACTCCCTTAGGTTTACCGCCACGCGCACCAGGGCTTTCGTATACGGGTGCCGCGCGTCGAAAATGATGTCCTCCCGGTTGCCGATCTCGACGATGCGCCCCTTGTACATGACGGCGATCCTGTCGCACACGTACCCGGCCGTGGCGATGTCGTGCGTGATAAACAC
>CAZNGQ010000378.1:0-1742 GCA_964572095.1 uncultured Oscillospiraceae bacterium | reverse complement strand
CTGGTGCCCAGAGCCGGAATCGAACCAGCGACACGGGGATTTTCAGTCCCCTGCTCTACCGACTGAGCTATCTGGGCATAGTACAACCGGTCCTTTCGGACCGGTTGTTTGGCGACGCAGAAGGGGCTCGAACCCTCGACCTCCAGCGTGACAGGCTGGCATTCTAACCAACTGAACTACTGCGCCATATTCGGTGGTGGGAGTTACAGGACTCGAACCTGTGACCCCTTGCTTGTAAGGCAAGTGCTCTCCCAGCTGAGCTAAACTCCCTTTGAAAAGCCTGCCGTAACAAGCGGCAAGTAAGAATATAATGGAAAAGTCCCGGGTTGTCAACGGCAATCCGCCTTGTTTCGGACGGTCTGCAAAAGGTCAGGGATCGATGCCAAAGAGTCTGCAGGCATTGTCCCAGGTCAGGTTCGCGGCGGTTTCGACATCGCATCCCAGCAGATCCGCGAGCTTGCTGGCGACTTCGAGCACGTAGGCCGGCTCGTTTCGTTTACCGCGATGGGGTTCCGGCGCCAGATACGGACTGTCGGTCTCGATGAGAAGCCGGTCCCTGGGGACCGCGCGGATCACATCGGGAGCCCTGCGGGCGTTCCGGAATGTGATCGGCCCGTCGAAGCCCAGATAGAACCCCATCGCGACAAGCTCTCTCGCTGTCTCGACGCTTCCGGAGTAGCAATGGAACACCCCGGGGCTGCCCCGCCTGCCGCCCAGTCCGGCCGTATGCCCCGGGGCGACGCCAAAATCCCGCAATACCGCCAGGCAGTCTTCGGGCGCTTCCCGCTCATGGATGATCACGGGCAGTCCGTATTCCGCGGCCAACCCGAGCTGGATACGGAACGCCGCGCGCTGAATGTCGCGCGGCGACAGGTCGTAGTGGTAGTCCAGGCCGATTTCGCCGATCGCAACGATCCGGCCGGCTTCGGGACCGTCCAGCAGACCGCGCAGGGCGGCCATGGTCCCGGAATCCACCGAGGACGCGTCGTGCGGGTGTATGCCGACCGCGCACCACATCGAGGGCACCCTTGCGACCAGACCACAGGATGCCCGGGAGGAGGCAAGGTCGAACGATGCCTGCAGCAGACGCTTCACCCCGGCTTCAGACGCCCTCGCGAGGACGTCGTCGAAGTCCTCGGCGAAGCGTTCGTCGTCCAGGTGGACATGGGTGTCGAACAATCGGACAGGCATAGCGGATGCCTCAGCGGATCGGGCTGCCCGGCGGAACCGGGCCGTCGACGGTCAACACGCGGACGCGGCCGTCGGCATCCTCGGAAGCCAGCAGCATGCCGTGGGAAACGACGCCGCGGATCTTGCGCGGTTTGAGGTTGGCCACAAGAATGACGCTCTTCCCGACCATGTCCTCCGGTGAATAGTGTTCCGCGATGCCGGACAGGATGGTCCGCTGCTCGGTGCCGATGTCGACAAGCGACTTCAGGAGTTTGTCGGAGCCCGCGAGTTTTTCACAGGCCAGGACCCGTCCGACCACCAGTTCGACCTTGGCAAAATCGTCATAGGCAATGGTGGCGTCCGGCAGGCCGGACTCGGCGGGAACCGCCGCCGCGACGGCCGGCGGCGCCGGTGTCTCCGGCGGTGCGGGCGCCGCGGGGACGGCAGGGACTGCAGGTTCGGCAGGGGTCGCGGGCTCCGGCAGGAGCGCGTTCATGGCGGCCAGCTCGACCACCGGATCGAGGCGCGGGAAAATCGGAGGTGCCTTGCGGACACCCTCCGGCGCCTCGTAC
>CAZNGQ010000377.1:0-1749 GCA_964572095.1 uncultured Oscillospiraceae bacterium | reverse complement strand
GGACGAGACCGATATGGCTACGACCGCAAACGGCCGGGCACCAAAGAAATAGAAGGCGGCGATGAGTGCCGGGATCAGCGCGAACACCACATCCAACATGAGTCTGCGGGTCGAAACGGTATCGCGGATATGCGGGGATGACGATACTTCAAGCATGGGTGTCCTCCTTGGGACCGGCGGGTTGGGAGACGGACCGTGTCTTGGCCGCGGCTTCAGCCGCCGCGTCCATTTCGGCCTTACGGCGTTGTTTTTCGTTTTCCATCCGCAGGAACGCCTTGCCGGTCCGGAGACTCTGGACGAGATAGCGCTTGGCGGGGCAGACGAATGTGCAGCAGCCGCACTCGATGCAGTCGTTGACATGGAACTGCCTGAGGCCATCGGCATCGCGCGCCCTTGTCATGTTGTCCAGCGTGGTCGGCATCAGGCCCATGGGGCAGCTCGTGATGCAGCGGCCGCACCGGATGCACTGGGACTCCTGCGGGATCCGGGCCTCCTTCTCGCCGAGAGCGAGGATCGCGTTGTTCATCTTGATCACGCCGAGATCCACGCGGTCGAGCGCGACGCCCATCATGGATCCGCCCATGATGATTTTTGCCGGCTCCTCGGCGAAGCCCCCGGCCAGCTTGATGACGTCGGGAATGAGCGCGCCCATCGGGACGTTGACGTTGCACTGGACGGCCAGCGCGCTGCCGTCGAGCGTGATGCGCCGGCGGATGAGCGGCATCCCGGTTTCCAGATATTTGGAGATGAAGCGCACGGTGCTGACGTTCAGCACGAGTGCGCCGACATCGTGGGGAAGGCCGCCGGGGGGCACCTTGCGCTTGGTCAGCGCGTAGATCAGCATCTTCTCGGCGCCCTGCGGAAAGATGGTCTTCAAGGGGACGACCTCGATAGCCGGGATCGAGAAGTGGATGACCCGGTATTTCATCAGGGCGTTGTTGAGCAGTTCGATGGCGACGGGCTTGTTGTCCTCCACGCCGATTTTCGCGCGGGGGATGTCAAGCCACTTCATCACCTGGAGAATCCCGTCGATGATCTCGTCCGGATGCTCAACGGTCTGCCGGTAATCGGCCGTGATATACGGCTCGCATTCCGCGGCGTTGATCAGCAGGATGTCCGGCCGCTTGTCCGGCGGCGGATTCAGCTTGACATGCGTGGGGAAGCCCGCGCCTCCCAGCCCGACCAGCCCGGACTCCCGTATCGCCGCAATAAAATCCTCCCGTGACTGGATTACGGGAGGATGGATGCCCTCAAACGGGGTATAGAGGCCGTCCGACTCGATTTCAACCACCTCGAGCGACTGGCCGGCGCTGGCTACCTTTCTGGATACCGACTTCACCGTGCCGGAAATGCTGGCGTGGATCGGAGCGGACATATAACCGCCAGGCTCACCGATCAGCTGCCCTACCTTGACATGGTCGCCGGGTTTGACGATGCACTTGCAGGGAATCCCGATGTGCATCGACATCGGGATCTCGACTTTGTCGAACGCCTCGAGCCTGACCGTCGGGTATTGTTCTGTATTCTTATTTCCGGCAGGATGGACACCTCCGGAAAACGCATGTAAAAAAGACACTCGCCAATCCTCCCTCGACCGCTGTGCTGTAACTATCAAAGCATGACATCCTTTTCTTTTCAAGCGCTCTAACCGTTTCGAATGGTACAAATTCGTTTTCTTTTTGCACAGGAGCCCGCTGGAAAGTCCAGTATTTTCAAGCTTTTTGCATCTTTCGGACATCGGAATTGCAG
>CAZNGQ010000376.1:0-1773 GCA_964572095.1 uncultured Oscillospiraceae bacterium | reverse complement strand
TATGTGGCTTTTCCCGGCGGCGACACCGTGTACCGGTATGACTCCGCAAGCAGCCGCGTCACGCACACCAACATCCTGACCGACGAGTATCTGGCGTACGTCGCGCGGATGGACGCGGAGCTCGGCGGGGCGGTCAGCACGATCGAGTATACGCGGGGAGTCACTTTTAATCTGCTGGCGCGGTCCGGGGACACCGTCGTCCGGTTCGACACCGGCCGCACCTCCCCCATGGAGGCCATCCAGGGCACCGGCAGCTCCAACTGGCAGGAACTGCCCGACAATCCGGACTTCGTCCTGTCCCTCTACGACCTGATCGGGGAGGGCAGCCGGCTCCCGGCGGCTAAAAACGAGATCGCGATCGTCGTGGACAAGTACAACCGGATCGACGAAAATCTGTTCCGTAAGCTGGGCATGACCGATGCGACGGCCGCCTACACCCTGGATTCCTTTATCGGGCAGACCCTGCTCAAGGTTGTGCCCAACAACGAGTTCTATACAAAGACCGGCGACTTGTTCGCACCGGCGACCGCAGCCGGCTATCCGGCGCTGTTCGACGCGGAGACAGGCGTGCCGCTGACCGTGACCGGCGTTCTGCGGATCAAGGAGGACGCGGCCAGCGAATACCTGTCCGCCGGGATCGTCTATACCACCGCGCTGACCGACTACGTGACCGGCGACGCGGAACTGTCCGACATCGCCCGGGCGCAGCTGGCATCGGACACCGACGTGGTCACGGGCGCGCCGTTCGCCGACCCGTCGGTCCGCGAAGCCCGGCTGCTCGCGTTCGGCGCGGTCAATAAACCGGTCGGGGTCCACATCTACCCGGTCGATTTCGACAGCAAGGACCGGATCAAGGCCTACCTGGATGAGTACAACACCGGCAAAAACGAGCAGGACCAGATCGTCTACACCGACCTGTCCGAGATGGTGACCAACATGATCTCGTCGCTGCTCGGTACGGTGACCTACGTGCTCGTCGGATTCGCCGCGATTTCGCTGGTCGTGTCGACGATCATGATCGGGATCATCACGTATGTGTCGGTCATCGAGCGCACCAAGGAAATCGGCGTGCTGCGGAGCGTCGGCGCGCGCAAACGCGACATCACCCGGCTGTTCGACGCCGAAACCCTGATCATCGGGTTCGCGGCGGGCGTTCTGGGCATCGCGTCCTCGTTCCTGCTCTCGATCCCGATCAACGCCGTCATAGGCCGGCTGGCCGACATCGAGGGAATCGTCCAGCTGACGATACCCATATCGGTGCTGCTGGTCGCCGGCAGCATGGTGCTGACGATGATCGCGGGAACGATCCCGGCCCGCATGGCCGCCCGGATGGATCCGGTCGCCGCGCTGCGGACGGAGTAGGGGAAGACGGGCATCCGCAGCGTCCGTGCGTCGCCCGCTGAAAATCGACAGAAATAGAACCGGCATCCATTTCTCGGTCAAGGTGTCTGTCACGACACCGATACGTTCGAGAAGCGGATGCCGGTTCCCCTCTTATCTAACCTGGGTGGTCAGGAAGAGCGGCAGGGCCATATGGGAGATCTGGTCCTGCAGTTCTTCGATCCCGTCCAGGTGACGGTCCTCGTCGTTCAGGATAGTCTCGAGGATCTCGCGGGTTGCGACGTCTTTCTTGTCGCCCGCCAGCTTGATCGCGGCGTTGTAGTCCGCGATCGCAGTCTCCTCGGCCTGGTGGTCGTTGTCGAGCTGCTTGGAGACGTCGCTGCCGATGTGGATGTCGTTCAGCTTGCTGACGATGGGGAGCCCATCCATGAA
>CAZNGQ010000375.1:0-1776 GCA_964572095.1 uncultured Oscillospiraceae bacterium | reverse complement strand
AAGCGGGCAAAATAGCGGCCGAGCATGATGAAATCGGCGCCCATGGCGAGTGCCATGGTCATGTGATAGTCATAGACGATGCCGCCGTCCGAGCAGATCGGCACATAGATGCCGGTCTCGCGGAAATACTCGTCGCGTGCTGCCGCGACGGTGAGGACAGCGGACGCCTGGCCGGTGCCGATGCCCTTCTGTTCGCGTGTGATGCAGATCGAACCGCCGCCAATGCCGACCTTGATGAAATCCGCGCCGGCCCGCACCAGGAAGCGGAAGCCTTCCGCGTCGACAACATTGCCGGCGCCAACCAGCACACGATCGCCGTAGGTGTTGCGGATCCACTCGATGGTGTCGCTCTGCCATTCGCTGAATCCGTCGGACGAGTCGATGCACAGGATGTCCGCTCCGGCGTCGATCAGGGCAGGCACACGCTGCTCATAGTCCCGGGTGTTGATGCCCGCTCCGACTATCAGCCGTTTGTCGCAGTCGAGCAGTTCCTCCGGATTTTCCTTGTGTTCATCGTAGTCCTTGCGGAAAACCATGCCCACCAGGCGGTTGTCCGCACTGATGATCGGAAGCTGATTCAGCTTGTGATCCCAGATGATGTCGTTCGCCTCAGTCAGCGTGACCCCTTCCCGGGCAAAGACCAGGTGATCGAACGGGGTCATGAACTCCTTGACGGGTGTCGAGGGGTTCGTCCGGCTGATCCGGTAATCCCGGCTTGTGACGATGCCGAGCAGGCGGCCGGCAGACGTGCCGTCCTCGGTGATGGCGATCGTCGAATGACCGGTCCTCTTCTTGAGAGCCAGCACATCCGACAGGGTCGCGTCAGGCTTGAGATTGGAATCGCTGGTGACAACGCCGGCTTTGTAATTTTTGACCCGGCGGACCATGTCGACCTGGCTGTCGATTGACTGGGAGGCGAAGATGAACGACAGACCGCCGCTGCGTGCCAGGGCGATCGCCATGCCGCTGTCGGAGACCGCCTGCATGATGGCGGATACGATCGGAACATTGATCCGCAGACGACTCTCCTCCTCGCCCTTCCGATAACGGACGATGGCGGTTGACAGGTCGACGCGGTCCGGAACGCAGTCGCGTTCCGTCAGGTTCGGAATCAGGAGATACTCACTGAAAGTCCTGGATTCCTTTTCAAAAATGACAGCCATGGGCTCCTCCGGTTGGATTGTCACGTATCGCCGAACTTGCGGCGAACGATGGCGGTGATCAGCGAGGTGAACAGCGGGTGCGGGCGGGTGGGACGGGACTTGAACTCGGGATGGAAGATCACGCCGATGAAGAACGGGTGACCGTCCAGTTCGACCGCCTCAAGCCACTGGCCGTCGGGCGAGACGCCGGAAAGGACCATGCCGGCTTTTTCCAGGGCCGGACGGTACTGCATGTCAAATTCCCAGCGGTGATGATGGCGTTCGGAGACCGGCGTCCTGCCGTAAATCTCCGCGAGCCGTGTGCCGCTGACGACCGCGCAGTCATGGGCGCCGCGACGCATCGGCTTGACACTGCTCTCGGTGCCGTTCTTCGGCAGGATGAAAACCGGGACGCAGCCACTCTCACACTCGTTGGAATGAGCGTTCGCGATACCGCCCATGCGGGCCGCGTCGACCACGGCCATCTGCATGCCGAGGCCGATGCCGAGAAACGGGATGCCTTTTTCACGGGCATAACGGGCCGCGGTCACCATGCCATCCATGCCGCGCGGACCAAAACCGCCCGGCACGATGATCGCGTCTGCCTGCTCCAGCAGGGCACCGGGGCCTTTGG
>CAZNGQ010000374.1:0-1776 GCA_964572095.1 uncultured Oscillospiraceae bacterium | reverse complement strand
TGGACACCAACTATGACCAGGAAGTCTCGTTCCGCGGCCGTTACGGCGAAAAGGGGGTCGGCTGGGAAGTCCCGGCCGCCGGAACCATCGCCGTCGACGGCGGCCCCGCCATGTATGTGGGCAGGTATAGCCAATCGAGCGTCCCGATCTATGATCACTGGTTTACCTCGGGTCCGGCAATGTGGGGCCGGTACGGCTCTATGACCTCCTTGCCGCAGCCCAAGGTTGACGCGAACGGCAACGAGGTTCACGACCTCGAGCTGTCCCTCTACAACGCGTCGCGGCTGTACGAGGACTACGTCATACCGTGTTCGGTTCCGACCTTTTTCTTTGACCTGGAGACCGCGGCCAAAGTCGACGGGTGGAAATCCGCGATCGACACGTACTGCCGCACGGCCATCACCGACTATATCCTCGGTCGCCGCGGCGTCAACGACGACGCGGACTGGGCAGCGTATGTCGCGCAGGTCAAGGTGCTGGGGCTGGACGATTACCTGGAGACCATGCAGGACAACTACGATGCCAACTGGAAAGGCACGCTGCCCAAGACCTACACGCCGTTCCCGCAGCGTACGAAATGATCCGGTGACGCTTGCGTCCCCGAGTCGGCGACTTACAGGCATCCGGGCGACCGGGTGCCTGTTTGCCGCCTGTCCTGAACCCGGCCGGAATGTGCCTTTGTCACGGAGCCGGACGGATGTAGTCGTGCATAATTGTAAAAAATCCGGAGGATCAATCAATGACAAGCACGATGTCCGTCAATCCCGACCGCTGCCCGCAGAATCACCGCTGTCCTGCTATCGCCATATGCCCTGTGCACGCGATCTCCCAGTCCGGATTCGGACTGCCGGCCGTCGATCCGGACACGTGCATCCATTGCGGAATATGCCAGCGGTATTGCCCGATGGGAGCATTTACGGACCACGTATAATTCCAGACCATATTCATCGTTTCCTGTGACATCTGATAAACTGGAATCAGACAATGCGGGACGCGCCGTTGGAAATCCCTTTCAACCAGCCTGCAAGACTGGCAGGCAGGCAAACACTCTGGAAGGAGGCACACTCATGTCGGTTCGCAGCATTCGGGAAGTCGTCGAGGCCGTTCCGGAACTGGTGGGCGGAAGCGTCACCATGCTCAGTGTGATCGGCCCGTCCCACGTGGAAGCGTACGACCCGTTCCTCAAGTTGTATGCATTTGACTTCACAAACCCCGAGGACTACATCAAGGGCATCCCCTGGCATCCTCACCGCGGCATTGAGACGGTGACGTACCTGATCCGGGGGGACATCGAGCACGGCGACAGCCTTGGCAACAAGGGCAGGATCATCGACGGCGGATGCCAGTGGCTCACCGCGGGGCGCGGAATCATGCACAAAGAGATGCCCCGGCCGTCGGACGGAGAGCCGGACGAGGAGAAAGAGACCTTCTTCGAGGAAACCGAGCGCATGCTGGGCGCGCAGGTCTGGCTCAACATGCCGGGCAAGGACAAGATGGCGTCTCCGCAGACGCGCGATGTTACTGCGGACCGCATACCCCGGATCACGCGGGACGGATGCGCGATCAGCGTCGTTTCAGGGCATTATGAAAACGTGGCCGGCGCTTTTCAGGGCGATTATGTCCGGATGCTGTTCCTGGACGTGGAGATGGATCCCGGCGCGCGCTGGGTTTTGGAGACGGAGCAGGACGCCACGCTGTTCGTCTATATCCTCGAGGGATCGGTGGCCTTTGTCTACAGCGCCTGCTCGGTGCGCGAAGACCCTGAGCTGCGCATGC
>CAZNGQ010000373.1:0-1780 GCA_964572095.1 uncultured Oscillospiraceae bacterium | reverse complement strand
TTGCTCGCCAGCAGCATCTCCCGCCCCATGCCGAGGACTTTGCTGAGGATGACCACCGCCAGGATCAGCGAGGTCGTCTTCACGATACCCGAAGGCCGGACAGTCTGTCCGTCCGCTCGCGTCAGGCGGCCAGCCATGGCCGCTCCTCGCCGGGAAGCTCGACGCGGCCGGCGACGAAGAACATCAGGACCACCGGAAACACCGCCGTGGCGATGACCGGGTTGACCAGTCCGTAGAGCAGATACAGGAAGAACGCGACCATCCGGTACGCCTTTTCCGTATGCGTCGCCGTCATGCGGTGCAGCCTGCGGAACAGGAGTGCGAGAAAGCCAAGGAAAAGGGCGAACGGCGCGCCGAACATGGCGAGATAGTCCGGCCAGGAGGCATGCAGTCCGACCTGCGAGTAGTCCCCGGTATTGACCCGGGATCCGACGCCGAACAGTGGGTTTTCAAAAAAAGTCCGCCAGGATATGCGATACAGTTCCAGGCGCTGGATGGAGGAGCCCTCCTGATAGGTGAGCTCCGCGAATTTCTGCCCCGGGTCGTAAGCGTTCAGGTGAACATTGAACAGCTTGTCCATGGCCAGATTGAACACGTCGCTGATCTTGATCAGGTACAGATGCGACTGGTAGAGTTCGAAGATGCTTCCCAGCGCCATGAACAGGACGATGATGACCAGCAGGATCACGCAAAGAAGGGACAGGACGCGCAGTTCCCTGCCGCGCAGGCGTACCAGGCTGTATACCAGCAGGGTCAGGATGCCCAGCCCGACGAAGACGATCGGCATCGTATAGGACGCGAACAGCATGCCCAGCAGGATCAACCCGACGCAGACCGTCAGGACCCGATGCCAGCGGGACTCCATCCGATAGTATACAAACAGGGGAAAGGCGATCGCGGCGCCGGTGAAAAACTCGAATCCGCCGACTCCCAGCAAGTGGTACACGTGCCGATCCGCTTCCGGGAACGATCCGGTCGAAAGCAGCCGTGCGGCATCCGGATTGGCTGCCAGGACGAACATGCCGCGAAAGCAGGCGACGGCGAACACGGCAAAAAGAAGATACAGGATCCGGCGCTGCCGGTTCTGCCGGCCGGTCATGGCGAACCCGAGGTCGATGAGGTAGACCGCCAGCAGAAAGGCAAAATAGCCGAACGGAATCTGGGCGTTCACGCCGCGGCGAAGCAGGACGTTGACACCGAGAAAGGCGACCCATCCGACCAGCAGGACGAGTTCCCACAATCGCCCGCCCTTTTTAAGAAACGTCACGACATGGCGGAGCGTCAGGCCGGTCCGGCGCGCATGGAAAACCTCTGCGGCAAGCCATAGCACGAACGACAGGCCCAGCACGGCCAGTTCGCGCAGCAGGGACGGCTTGACGATCAGCGCTTCGAGAAGCGCGGGGGATGTCAGCAGAACGACGAACAGTCCGGCGGTCACCGTGTCGAGGTTCGACCGAAGCCAGACACGCAGCGAAAAAGGCTTTCGGTCGGGCTGGATGTCGGGTTTCGCCGTTGGCAGTATGAGACGGAGCGGATTTTGCATGTCGGGTCTCCTTAGGTTGATTGATCGGTTCCCATTGCCTCTCGGCAGCGCCGGATGGACTCCTCGAACCCGACGCTCCGGTAGTTCTCACCCCCGGGCGCCGCGGAAAGCTCCGGCGCGTAGACCTTGCTGCCGAAGACCTTGTTGACGGCCCCCACATACCGACCGACGAAGCGGAGCAAGGGCAGCAGTCCGCGGACCATCCAGGTGCCATGGCCCTCCTGCCGACGGAATTCC
>CAZNGQ010000372.1:0-1801 GCA_964572095.1 uncultured Oscillospiraceae bacterium | reverse complement strand
CACGCGCAGGCCAGACGGGCTTCTGCCCGGCGCCGCCGCTTTCCGGGTCGGGGACGGCCCGGTCGCCGTGCTCTTCATCCACGGCTTTGCGGACACGCCCTGCGTCTGGCAGCGCATGACGAAACGCCTCGCCGCCAAAGGTCCCTTCACCTGCCGCGCCCTGCGCCTGGCCGGGAGCGCCGAGCCCGCCGCCCGGGCGAAGAAACAGTCGCTCCAGCTCTGGCGGGCGCAGGTTGCCGACGAGCTTGTCCGCCTGCGTGAAACCCACCCGGCGGTCTGGCTGGCCGGCCACTCGATGGGTGGCGCGCTCGCGGTGGACGCTGCGCTCCGCCATCCCGATCTGGTTGACGGCGTGGCCGTGTTCGCGCCGCTGATCGGCGTGTCGCGCAAGCGGTCCCCGCTCCTGCCCCCGGACGTCTGGTTCCGCATCGCCCGCATCGCGCTTTGCCTTTCGCCCACCTTCGAGTCCCCGTTCTCGGCCGACGGCGTGGCCGCGGACGATCCGTCCTTCACCTACAAGCGCGACCGCTTCATCCCCTTCTGCGTCTACCGAGGCCTGTTCGAGCTGGTCCGCTCCAACTGCGGCCAGGCGGGACGCCTCCAGAAGCCGGTGTTCGCCGTCACCGCCGGACGCGATTCCGTGGTGGACACCGCCGCCGCCCAGCGTTGGCTCGCCGGGTGCCCGGAGCCGAAAGAGCTCCGGGAACTGCCGGATACCGGGCATGTGATCCCGCTTGAGCCCGGCTGGGAATCGCTCACCGACGGCCTCGCTGTTTTCATCCAGAAATCCATCAACATGGGTAAAAAAATATGATTCCTGTTTCACATCTGTACGGTTCAGGTTTAGCGCTTTTGGCCTTGGCGGCGCTGTCCGCCGCCGCCGCTCCGGATGACAGCCTTGTCGGCCACTGGCCGTTCAATGAGTGCCGCGGCGCGGATTCGGCGGACGCAGGCCCGCTGAAACGGGATGCGCGGTTGTCGAATGCGGCCTGGGCAAAGGGCGCGTTCGGCTGTGCCGTCAAGACCGGGCCGTCGAACTCGCAGGTCGTCATCCCGCCGCTGCCCGAGCTGGACGGTTCAAAGGAGATGACGCTGTCGGTCTGGGTGTATTGGGAAAATCCGGACAGCCAGTACCCGAACATCCTGACCACCGGCTGGGGTTCCGGCGGGTTCATGTTCTTTGTGAACCGCCAATCCGTCAGTTTCCGGATCGGCCAGCGCGAAAACGGCGGACCGAACGCCAAGGCCCTGTGGAAGGAGTACAGCGTCGGCATGCTGCCCCGAATCCCGGTGAAGGAATGGACGCACCTCGCCATGACCTTCAGGCAGCCGGACATCACGACATACGTCAACGGCCGTCTTGCGTCAAAGGGCAAATGGGACTGCCCGATCCGCATGACGGAGGAAATCGTGCTCGGTCAATGGAACACCGTGAAAAGCCACGACGGCCTGATTGACGAACTCCGGATCTATAAGCGGGCCCTCGCGCCGGAGGAGATCGCCCTGCTCGCTCAACCCGGCGACCGGGCGGAATCCAAAGAATACCAGACGGTTCTGGACGGGGTGCTGCCCCAACCGATTCTGACGCTCGAGACGCGCTGCGCCAAGATGATAATTGGCGACAACGCCTCGATGCTGTCACTCGAGCAGAAGGGCGCTGCGCCTAGGAATCTCATCGACGGCCAGGCGGCGCTCGTCGAGATCGTCACCAAAACGGGACGGAAGCTCAAGCCTCTCCGCATGAGGCTCGACAACGGACTGCTCGTCTGCGACTTCCCAAGCGGGCAGGCGAAAGTCCGGG
>CAZNGQ010000371.1:0-1817 GCA_964572095.1 uncultured Oscillospiraceae bacterium | reverse complement strand
CGGCGGGCAGCGAAGGCTCCCCCGACTGCGTCATCACGCAAGAGGACGGCATGCTCAAGCGCGGCATGTCCGGCGAGGCCCTGCGCCCCGCGTTCTCCATCCTCAATCCGCAGCTGACCTGTGCGCTGCCTCCGTTCCAGACCGCCTGCGGCGCCGCGGACATCATGGCGCATGTCATGGAGCGCTACTTCACTCGCACGACCGATGTCGAAGTCACCGACCGCCTGTGCGAATCCCTGCTCGCGACGATGGTCCACGAGGTCCCGCGCGTACTGGCGGATCCGGACGACTACGGCGCCCGCGCCAACATCATGTGGGCCGGCATGGTCGCCCACAACAACATCGTCGGGGTCGGCCGCGCCCAGGATTGGAGCAGCCACAACCTCGAGCACGAGCTATCCGCCCTGTACGACGTCGCGCACGGCGCCGGCCTGGCGGTCGTCTTTCCCGCATGGATGACGTATGTCTACAAAAACGACGTCGCCCGGTTCGCCCAGTTTGCCAACCGCGTCTTCGGAATCCCGATGGACTTCACCAATCCGGAACGCACGGCGCTGGATGGCATCGCGCGCCTGAAAGCTACCTTCGCCTCGTTCGGCCTGCCGACGGATTTCGCCGGGTTGGGTGCAATAACGGAGGACATCCCGTTCCTGACGGGCAAGCTCGGCCTGACCGGCGGAAAAACGATCGGCGGGTTCGCCAAGCTGGCCGCCGCGGATTGCGAAGCGATCTACCGGCTGATGGTCTGACGATCGGCAAGCCGATCCTCGAGCCAGTCCCGGACCACCCCAAACACCTCGTCCCGGTTGGTCTCGTTCAGGATTTCGTGGCGGGCTCCCGGGAAAACCCGGACGTCCGGACGGCGCAGGCCCGCTTTGGTGAAGGCCTCCGCAGTCAGTCGGACACCCTCGCCGCAACCGCCGACGGTGTCGAACTCCCCACAGAGCAGAAACACGGGAAGGGCCGGATCCATTTGCTGGATCCGGTCCTTTCTGACTATTTCGATCAACCCTCGCATCAAATCCTGGAACGCCGCCGAAGTAAAGACGAAACCGCAAAGCGGATCGCCCATATACATGTCCACGATCGCGTGATCCCGCGTCAGCCAGTCGCGTGGGGTGCGTTCCGGCGCGAACAGGCGGTTGTAACCGCCGAAAATCATCTTGTCCAACCGGACCGGACGCGACCTCGGGCCGAACAGCAGCCGGGAAGCGGAGAAGAGCGTGAGTCCGACCGTGGTCGCGATCCGGGGCATGAAATTGGTTCCGGACAACAGCATGCCATCCAGATGGATGTCGGGATGCCGTATGACATAGGTCCGGGCGAGGAAGCTGCCCATGCTGTGGCCGTACAGAAAGCAGGGAAGGCCGGGATACCGGTCCCGCTCGATCGCCATCAGTGTCCGCATGTCCTCGACCAGGTCATCCCAGCCATGGTGGTCGGCGAAGTGGCCGATCTCCTCCGGCGTCCGGGCCGTCTGGCCATGACCCAGATGGTCGTTTCCAAAAACCACAAACCCGAGATCCGCCAGGTAGCGGGCGAACGGCTCGTACCGGGCGATGTGTTCGCCCATACCGTGCACGAGCTGGATCAAGGCGCGGGGTTCGGCAACGTTCGGCGTCCATTCGCGGACCTTAACCGGGATCCCGTCGTTGGCGGAAGGAAAATCAAACTCCCTGAACATGGCCGTCTGCCTCACGATCTTCTAGAATATTGTTTCCATTAAACCACTGTTGAACGGTCTTTGCCGCTATCGTATAATGAGCGGGCGAATCGAGGTGTAGCGCAGCTGGTAGCGCGCTTGCTTTGGGAGCAAG
>CAZNGQ010000370.1:0-1886 GCA_964572095.1 uncultured Oscillospiraceae bacterium | reverse complement strand
CGGCCGTTACCGATTCCTTCGTGTTTTCGATGGAGAGAACTGGAATCCGGATCTGAAGGCACCTCTAACCCAACCCGGAGTTAATGTCACCGAAGGCGAATATCTGCTGGCGGTCAACGGCCGCAATCTGACGGCTGGGGACAATGTCTATTCCCTCTTGGAAGGCATGGTCGACAAACAGGTGGTCCTGCGCGTGGGACCGGATCCATCCGGTTCCGGTGCCCGCGATGTGACCGTCCTGCCCATTGCCAACGATTACCGCTTACGCCATCTGGCATGGATTGAGGGCAATCGTCGCCAAGTGGATCAGATGACCGGCGGGCGCGTGGCCTACGTTCATTTGCCGGATACATCCGGCGGAGGTTTCCGCAACTTCAACCGTTACTTCTATGCCCAGGTGGAAAAGGAGGCGGTGATCGTGGATGAACGGTACAATGGCGGAGGCGCTCTGGCGACGGACATCATCGAGCAGCTGTCCCGCAAACTGATGTCCAGCGTGGCCTCACGCGACGGCGGTGACGAAGTGGAACCGCAAGGTCTCATTCGCGGCCCGAAAACGATGTTGATCAACGAGTATGCCGGCTCCGGCGGGGACGCCATGCCGTTCTATTTCCGCAAGGCTAAAATAGGACCGTTGATCGGCAAGCGTACCTGGGGCGGACTGATCGGACGGGCCGTTTCTCCGCCCCTAATGGACGGCGGTTATGTAACCGCACCTTCATCCGGGGTTTGGGATCCGGAGGAGAGCCGATGGATTGCGGAGAACATCGGAATATCGCCCGACATCGAGGTGGAACACGACCCGCAACTTGTCCGACAGGGACGGGACCCCCAACTGGAACGTGCCGTGGCCTATATTCTCGAAGAACTGAAAAAGAATCCTGTAAAGCCGCTGGTTCGCCCCGCATATCCGAAATACAAGACACTGCCTTAGTTGTTCCCTGCTACCTTGAGGATTCGATGAAAAAAAAGATTAGAATAAATCGCCGACGCTTCCTGCAGGCTTCCGCCACGGCTGCGGCAGCGACCTCGGCGGCCTGCTCCTCCAGGAACGGGTCCTCCTGGCGTTTCCTCTCCGATGCAGAGGCGGAAACGCTGGAGGCGATTTGCGAGCAAATCATCCCCGCGGACCAGGATCCGGGAGCGGCCTGGGCCGGGACGGTACGATATATCGACCGACAGCTTGCCGGCTTCTTCCGGCAACATCAGGAAACCTATCGCATAGGAATCGCCGAAGCCGACCGTCGCGCCGGAGGCATCTTTGCCCGCGCGACATCCGGGAAACAACTCGAAGTCTTGCAGGAAATGGAGAAGGCTGAAAAAACCAAAGCCTTTTTCAGCCTGGTGGTGAACCACACGATGCAGGGATTTTACGGCAATCCGAGACACGGCGGCAATCGCGATTATTGCAGCTGGCGTATGCTCGGAGTCCCTGCCTCACCGGTGCGTGGAAGGGACATGTATGATCTGACGCAGGGGGACCGTTCATGAAAAAGGTGGATGCGGTTGTCGTCGGGGCGGGCGCCGGAGGTGGGGTGGCAGCCAAGGAACTGGCCGTGAATGGTCTCAGCGTGGTTTTATTGGAAAGAGGAAAATGGTATACACCGGACGATTGCCGCAAAGACGACCTGAGGAACCAACGCAACAGCACTTTAGGTAATAACACCGGACCGGACGATGTGGGGAATCCGCGTGTCGCCGTGGACATTTTGGGCAAAGAACATATCATTCTGCCCAGCCAACCCGGGTACCATAACAATGCCGCCTGTGTCGGCAGCGGTACCGCCACTTACGGCGCTATGGCCTGGCGCTTTCACCCCAAAGATTTTTACATGAAGTCGACCTATGGCTGCCCGGACGGTTCGACGCTTGAAGACTGGCCGATC
>CAZNGQ010000369.1:0-1894 GCA_964572095.1 uncultured Oscillospiraceae bacterium | reverse complement strand
CTGGACCGGGACAACATGCTTCATTTTCTGGGCGACGCCAGGCGGATCTACCAGCACCAGGAGTCCTATTCCCTGGCCGTCACCCGGTTGGCGCACCTCAACGGATGCGATTATCTGCCGGTCCGCGAGGCGTTTCTCGGTACGCGCCTGAGCGCGGACCTGATCTGTTCCGACGGGATCCATCCCAACGAGGGCGGACATCGACTCATGCAGGAGGTCCTGACCCGTTATGGCGCCCGGTACGCCGTCGCCGCTATCCCAGGCTGACCCGGTTCCTGCCGGCGTCCTTGCTCCGGTACAACAGCCGGTCGGCACGGCGGATCATGTCGTCCAGGGAATCCTCGGGCCGGACCATCGTCGACCCGACGGAGATCGTCACCAGCAGTTCCAGGCCATCCGTACGAACAGCCGCCCGCTCCACCATCATCCGCATCCGCTCCGACACGACCACCAGGGCATCCGGATCCACGCCCGGCAGCACCGCCATGAATTCCTCCCCGCCCCACCGGCCGACGATGTCGGTGGAACGGATGGCGTTCAGGAACGTGCGGGACACCATCCGGAGCACTTCGTCGCCGACGAGGTGCCCATACGTGTCGTTCACCGCCTTGAAATGGTCCAGGTCCAGGTAGGCGATTCCGAACGGCAGCCCCAGACTGTGGTATTCGTGCATTTTCGATACGAGGAACTGGTCGGTGTACCTGCGGTTGGGCAGGGTGGTGAGCGTGTCGTTCAGCGCGGCGGTGCGGAACTCTTCCAGACTGCGGATGACGTCATGCCGCTCGAGGTTGTCGGTGAAGAACTCCATGGCCCCTATGATCACGCCGTTCTCGAAAATCGGGATCGTGCGGACGACGATCGGTACGCGATGGCCGAGTTTATGGCGCAGATAGACGGCGGTCTCCCGCGAGCGCCCATCCTGGATGGTAAAGGACAGGGGGCAGCCGTCGAGGCACAGCTCCTTGCCGGATTCGTCTACGTGGTTCAGCAGGTGGTCAAAGCAGAATCGGCCGACCATTTCTTCCGATGAGAATCCGGTCATGCGCACGGCGCCCTGGTTCCAGAACGTGATGCGCCGTTCGCAGTCGACAAAATAGATGCCCTCGTACAAGTTGTCCAACATGATGCGGTACATGGTTTCGTCATACATGGGCGTGTTCTCCTCTTTTGTCCGGACATCCCTCTGGGGGACTCATGAATGTTTATCGGGTACGGACGCCCAAGATTTAGGGAAACTTTTTCAACAAGCACACAACAGTTTACGGTTGCGCCTTTTCATAGGCTTTCAGGTTGTCCAGGACGAGCTGCAGTTCGTTTTCGAAGGACCGGATGCGGCGGTCGTCGAACCCCTGGTAGGATATGGCGGTCATCCGGTCGGCGACGTCGCGGTAGCGGTCGCGCCGGGCCTGGGCGGACGGCGTAAGCCCGATCCGGGTTTTGCGCCGGTCGGCGGGATCCTGGACGCGCAGGATATGCCCCTGCTCCTCCATGCGGTCCAGCATGCCGGTGAGCGTGGTCTTGGCAAGCGACGTGGCGTCGCAGATCTCGCGGATCGTCCGGCAGTCCTTTTGCCAGAGCACATAGAGGATCCGCCCCTGCGGGCCGTTGAAGTCCTCGATGCCGGCTTCCTTGAGCAGGCCGGCGAACACCCGGTCCTGGATCTGCTTGATCTGCGTGACGAGCATTCCGCCTTTTGACTGGCTGGCCATTGTTGCACCTCTTTCCCTCACAAAATAGTTCGATATAGGATCATTGTCAAGGAACATTTCTTTTCAAACAACCTTGCCTTGATGTTGGATTCCGATTGGGGTAAGATGCAGTCGAACAGCATCGCAAGGCCGCCAACACCAGCATCCCGAGGAGGTTCCCATGAATATCGGCATCCTGATCTACT
>CAZNGQ010000368.1:0-1901 GCA_964572095.1 uncultured Oscillospiraceae bacterium | reverse complement strand
TCACCGACGACGCCTCGCGGACCGGCGCGCCGTCCGGCTTTGCCCTCACGGTCCGATCCGTGCGGCTTGCCGCCGGCGCCGGTTTTGTCGTCGCGCTCGCCGGGGACATCATGACGATGCCCGGCCTGCCCCGGTCACCGGGAGCGGAACGCATCGATGTCGACGGGACAGGGCGGATCTCGGGACTGTTCTGAGGAGCGGGTTACGAGTTTCTGGAATACTCGTCTCGGTAACATGGTTACCGATGCGACGGTAACCATGTCACAGAAAGTTCCTCATTACCGGTGTATGATCCATCCAAAACACAGCAGGCAATGGCCTGATTTTTGGAGGGATAACGATGTTTGGACTTTTTGGCGGCAGAACTCAATCCATGAACATGCACGAGGCAAAGGCGGAATTGGAAAAAGACAAAGGCATCGTGTTGCTGGACGTACGCAACCCGGACGAGTACAAGCAGGGGCACATCAAGAACAGCATCAATATCCCGCTGCACCTCCTGCCGGCTGTACTGGCGGACAAGGTGCCCCAAAAGGACAAGCGCATCTTCGCCTATTGCCTGAGCGGCAGCCGGAGCAGCCAGGCGGTCAGCTGGATGAAGTCCAGCGGATACACCAATGTCACCAACATCGGGGGCATCTCCTCCTGGGACGGACCCGTCGTCAGGGGCTGATCGTCGTTTAACGGCTTCTTGATACGCATATAAAAGAGAGACTTCTCTCCCGGGGTGAAATCCGGGGGAGAAGTCTCTTTCGTTCATGGGGGAGGGGCGTCGGTCAGGTGGCGAACCGGGTGTTGGCGGCTTTCCAGCGGAGCAGCTTGACCGGGACCCAGATGGCGAAGATGCCGGCGGTGATGGCGGTGAGCAGCCAGTAGATCACGATTTTTTTCAGCAGCGTGCCGGTATGGCCGACAAAGACGAGCCGATGGTCGTTGACGATCGTATGATGGCTCATCCAGCGCAGCAGAACGGTGTACATCCAGGCCATGAGGATCAGCGAGACCAGCAGGGCCAGGACGGCGACGATGACGATGAGGACGACATATCCCGCTCCGACGTCCGACAAGTCGATGAAAGCGGTGTAGTCGAATCCGGCGCCGATCTTTTCGGTTGTGATGCCGCCAAAGACCGCCAGCAGGACGATCGGCATCCCGACGACCAGCATGTTGAGGAACCCGAACAGAAGCATGTAGCCGAAGTACTGCAGCGTGGTGCCGTCAAAGAACGACAATCCCGGCATATCCGGCGCGGTCGGCATCCGGAACGTGCGGCAGGTGTCCGGCGGACCCTTGGGGGCCTGCGGCAGGACCGGCGGCGGAGGCGGCGGGGGAGCCATCGGCTGCTGGTAGACCGGGGGCGGCGCGTAGATCGGCTGCGGCTGCGGCGAAGTCGGCGGCTGGTAGGCCATGGGCTTTTCGGAAGAGACAAAGGGAATGGGCGCCGGTCCCTCGGGCTCGGCAGGGGGATTGGCAGCGGAAACCGTGGGGTCCGTTTTGCCCATCATCGGCATCAGCGGCTCGGCGGCGTTGACATCCCCCTCGACGCGGGAACCGCAGTTGATGCAGAAGACATTGCCTTCTTCGTTTTCAGTTCCGCAATTCTTGCAGATCATGGCAGAATCCTCCTTTAGAAGTTCAACTCTTCGGAAAGGACGGGAAATAGGCCTTATATGGTCATTCTAGCATATGGAACCGATATAATGATATTAAGCGACTGCCCACGGGCATTTCGGAGGTTCCATTGAAGAAAGACGATCCCGGACGCCGCTGGTTTCGGCTGGACAACGCGGCCAAAATCTATCCGGTCATCATGAACAGCCGGCATCCGACGGTCTACCGCATCAGCGTCCTGCTGCGCGAGGCGATAGACCCGGTTTTGCTGCAGCAGGCGGCCGAACAGA
>CAZNGQ010000367.1:0-1906 GCA_964572095.1 uncultured Oscillospiraceae bacterium | reverse complement strand
TTGCCGGCGTTGTGATAGAACGTGCTGTCCAGAACCCAGATCCGCTGCTGTCTCATCCCCAGCGAGATCCCGTGATTATCCGGGTCCAGGCTCTGGTTGGGATCGTTCCAGGCCACCGAACCGTTGTCGTGGACCAGGTTGTCCCACAACACCAGGTCGCTGTTCCACGCTCCGCTCGTCCAACTGTCCACCATGATCGGCGTGGCACGGACGTTGTGCATCTCGCAATGCCGCAGCGACACGTGATCCGATGGCGCCAGGATCGCGCAGGCCCCTCCGTCAAAGTCGAGGTTCTCCACGATCACGTAGCTGCCGTAAATGTACAGCGGACCGGTAATCCGCGTCTTCTGCTGAGCCGACACTCCACGCACGAACACCGGCCCCCCCGCCGTCCCCGCGCTCTTTATCGGGATGCGCCCGCTGACCGAGTAGTTGTACGGCCCCCCACGCAGCTCAACCAGGCTCCCCGCCGCCAGCGGCGAATCATACGGAATGGTCTGACGCGGACGGGTCGGGCTGCCGTTCGCGTTGGCCGTGTCCGTCGCGCCCGGATGCGTGTTGTCCACGTAATAGTGCAGCGGATTCGAGGAATCGTAGGTCGGAGCCGTCTGCGTGATCCCGAAACCCGGCGCCGGAACGCCGATCGGCGGCGTCCAGGGACCGGCCGGGCTCATGATCTGAATGTTCACCGTGGCCGGCTGGCTCGGCGTGGTCGCCCCTTGCGCCTCGAAAGAAAACGAGTCGTCCCCTTGATAGTTGGCCTGAGGCGTGTACACCACCACCGGCGCCGAACCATCCAGTTGACCATGCTGCGGAAGGCTCAGGATCCTGAACGCCACCGCCCCGCCCGTCTCGTCTCGCCCGGTCAGCGTGATGGGCTGCGCGGAGTTCACCGCCACCGCCACAACTTGAGGATCCGCCTTAATCGGATTGTTGCAGACCGTCGGAACCGGAATCGTATTCAGGCACTGCTGCAAAACCCCGAAATCATCCTGATCCACATCCGTGTCGTCATCGAGATCCGCAATTCCGCAATCCGGGGACTGGACAGGAGTACCCGGGCCGGTGGAGCATGTACTCATGATGCCCGCGTCCACATCATTGACGTATCCGTCACCGTTGAGGTCGCCGACAATGCCGGTGGTGTCGTGGCCCGCGCCGGAACCGGCCGGGACTGCGAGTCGGACCTGCAGCATCCCGAAATCATCCTGGTCCACATCCGTGTCGTCATCGAGGTCCGCGGCCGCGCACGTCGTGGACTGCACAGGAACACTCGCGCCACTTGCACAGGTCCGCATGAAGTCGACATCGAGTCGATCGACGCGGCCATCGTCGTTGAAGTCGCCAAACAGGCCCGGCCTGCTCGGATCCTTGCAGGCCGCGGGCACCGGAACCGCGTGCACGCACGGCTGCATCACGCCGAAGTCGGATTGGTCCACGTCGTTATCGCCGTCAAAATCGGCCGGTTTGCAGGCCGCCGACGACAGTGGCACGCTCGGGCCCGCCGCGCAGGCCCGAAGGAAATCCACGTCGACAGCATCGACGCGCCCATCCGTGTTGAAGTCACCAATGATGCCGGCGGAAGCATCCGGGCATGACAGCATGTGCAGCAGGAGAGGACAGAGCCACACCAAATACCAGGAGGGCAGGCGAATCGTCTGCAAGCGTACCACTCCAGTCATCCAGAGCATGCGGACGCTTCTCCGAACTCATTTCGGGAATCGCTGCATCCGGCATGAGCCGCAACTCGTAACGCGGGAGTTTTACGGGAAAACCGGAGAAACTGGAATAGGCATTCTCCCGTTTTTGGAGCGGCGCGCTTCGCGCCAGGGTGACATTGCAGTGTCATTGGAGGAAGCCTGTTGATGAAATGGGACACCTCGGACCGAACCTCATCTGTAAGTCC
>CAZNGQ010000366.1:0-1912 GCA_964572095.1 uncultured Oscillospiraceae bacterium | reverse complement strand
GGCCCTATGGTCAAGCGGTCAAGACGCCGCCCTCTCAAGGCGGAATCAGGAGTTCGATTCTCCTTAGGGTCACCAAAAAGAACCGGCATACGCCGGTTCTTTTTTATGTCCGCATTGTTAACCCGGGTTGAACACGGGAACAGCTGCACCGTTCTATCCGACGATGCATCGGCCATCCGGGTAGACTTTATCGCGCGTCTCCGGCCTGGCCCCTTGAATCAGGCTGATTGCAAACGATGCCGGACCAACGCGGCCGATGATCATCGACAGCATCAACACGACCCAGGATGGTTCGGACAATCCCTGCGTACCGGCGGAGGACAGTCCAACGGTGCCGAAAGCCGATGTCGCCTCAAAGACAAGATCCAGGGCGGTCAATCGGCCTGCCTCCAACATGTCCCGCTCGGTGAATGTCAAGATGAGGGTCGTGATCACGACAACGCTCAATCCAAGCGCCAGAATCAGGAAGGACTTGTTGAACACCGCGCGAGAGATGCGGTGTCGCAGGAGGATGGTATACTCGGACCCGCGCAGCTCCGCAAAGACCGAAGCCAGAAGCATAGCGAACGTCGTCGTCTTGATGCCGCCGCCGGTTGACCCCGGTGAGGCTCCGATGAACATCAGGATGGTTGTCATGACCTTCGAACTGTCGGTCAGCGTAGCCTGGTCGATGCTGTTGAAACCCGCGGTCCGGGGAGTCGTCGATTGGAAGAAAGCAGCCAGGATCTTCTGCCCGAACGGCAGGTCGCCCAACGCATAGTTACCGGTGTTGCTGTATTCGACAAGGAAAAAGAATACCGTGCCGGTCACGAGCAGGATCGCCGTGGTGATCAGGACGAGCCGACTGTGGTAGGGCAGCATTTTCGTCTTCGGGAATTCGATCAGGCTGTTGATGACGATAAAGCCGAGACCGCCGAAAATCAGCAGGAATGCTGTAGTCAGGATAACCATCGGTTCGCCATTCCAAGCGACCAGGCTGGAAAAGGGTCCGGATGCGGTGTCTCCCATCAGGTCGAACCCGGCGTTGCAGAAAGCCGATACCGCCTGGAAGACCGCTTTGGACAATCCCCTGCCCAGACCGAATTTCGGAATATACCGGGAGGCCAGTAAAACCGCTCCGACAAGTTCGATGGAAACCGTGATCAGAACGATGCGTCTCACGAGTTTGACGACATCGTTGAAGCTGAAACTGGCTGTGGATTCCTGGGCGACGATCATCGTCTTGAAACCAAGCTTTCGGCGGGCGAGCACAAAGAAAAACGTGGTGATTGTAATCAAACCGAGTCCGCCGCATTGGATCAGGGCCAGGATCACGATCTTTCCGAACGACGTCCAGTGTGTGGCGGTATCCACGGCAACCAACCCGGTCACGCAGACCGCGGAAGTCGATGTGAAGAAGGCCTTCAAAAAGCCGATGCTTTGCCCATCCTTCGACGCGATGGGCAAGACAAGCAGCAACGCACCGATGGAAATCAGCAGTATGAAACTAATGGAAATAAGGCGGGCGGGTTTCGACAGCAAATCGCGGATGTGGCTGCGCCTGTCCCTTGTATGTCTTATCATGCAAATCCTTTGTGTGCGGTTATCGCACCATTGTTTTCCAGATGCGGTCCTGTTCGCTTTCGTCGCACACCATGACCATGGTGTCTCCCGCCCGCATGACCAGCGTGCCGGACGGCATCTCGATGGCCCCGTTGGCGCGTTTGCTGAAGACCACTTTGCTTTCCCCGGCGAAAGAGTATTCCTGGAGGGTCTTTCCAACCGCGGCGGAGTGTGCCGAAAGCTCGAACTCGACCAGCAGTTTGCTGGAACCCGGCACGCGGTAAAGCAGATGTATGCCCTCGTATTCGATTTCCTGTTCTATGATATCCGCTACGAGCTGGGTGCCGCAGTAGACCTTGTCGACTCCCAT
>CAZNGQ010000365.1:0-1915 GCA_964572095.1 uncultured Oscillospiraceae bacterium | reverse complement strand
CGGGAGCCGCCTGTGGCGGGACGGAACCGGAAAAGGTACAGGTGAACGAGGCCTCGCGCCCCGACCGTTGCAGCTCCAGCCGGTGCCGGCCTGTCTGCCGCAGCGAGGCGCCGGTGAAGCGCAGCGCGACATGGTATCCGTCCCCGTCGAGCGTGCGACGGATGGAGGCCTCCCGGCCGTCCAGCGAGACAATCTCGGTATGGTGCCGCTCGCCGGCGTCCCATTCCGCGCCGGACTTTACCGGGCTTCCATATGGGAAATCGATCCCGATCGCGGCGCCGCCGTCATTCGGATCCCAGGAGTCGTCGAGGGCGACATGCACCGCAAGCGTGTCGGAGTGCGGGTCCACGAGCGTCTCGACTTCCACACGCCGGCCAAAAACGGAAAAAGCGGACCGGATCGACCCGTTCCACAAGTCCAGTTCCTGCACTGCCGCCGTGAAGTCCCCGATTCCGGCGGACCTGCTCTCCGCCCCGTTTTCGGCAAATCGGAAACCGAATTCCCCGAGATGGAGCCGGTGCGGATTCTGCCGCAGATTGTCGAACAGTTCCTGCTGCCCGGCCGGGTCGGATGCGTAGCCGACGGCGCGTCCGCCGGCATCGTACGGCTTGAGCCGCAGCAGGCTTTCGTCCAGGCCGACCGGGAATCGGTGCCAACCCCATTGCGCCATCGTGCACAGCGGCACGAGGCGGTACTCGCCGCGCAGGGTCTGCAGGCCTGTGAAGTCCGCCGTGAAAGCGAACTCCCCGTTCCCGACCGAGAGCGGGGAAGAGGCCATCAGCGCCAGCGCCGCCTCTTGGGCCGGCTGGTCCGCCTGCAATACGGGATTGTGGCGGGAAACGAGGTCCAGCCGGTTGATCATGGAACCCTCCGATGCGGCCGCCCGCCGGTCAGCGGGTCAGCAGGTAGATGGCCAGGACGATCAGCAGAACGCCGGTCAGCCCCAAGACAAGCATACCGTATGTCCGGGATCGTTTGGGCACATCCGGTACGGAATGGCCGGACGGTTCCCTGGGATCCGGTCGGAACAGCGCGGCGGCATGGATGTCCCCGATGTCCGGCCGGGACTCGCTGCGCCGGGCTTGAGGCGACCGTGATTCCTGCTCCGGGTGCGAAGGCGCGGCGTTGACCGCGGCATAGGCCCGGCGGGCGGCATCCGCGGCCGCGGCGGCGTTGTCCGTCAGGACGGCGGCGGAGCCGGGCTGTGTCGGCTGCCCGGCCGGATTGTCCAGCAACCGCATCCGTGCGCCTGGATCGCCGGACATCTCCCGCAGCAGGGCAGGGCCGCCATCGGCGGACGGCGGCAGCGGACCGGGCGTCCCGGCGTCCGCGCCTTCAATGGAACCCGCGGCATCCGAAAGCAGCGAAAAGCCGCCGGTCTCCCCGGGACTTCCCTGCGCGTCCGCGCGCATGCCGGATTTGGGCATGACGGGAGGCAGATGCGGTATCCCATGGACGGGATCGCTCGGACCTTGGATCATGGTGGGCCTCCTGGTCGGTGCAGCGTCTGGTTTCCTGTCACCATCTAAACGCATGTCGGGGTTGTTATGCAAGAGCGGCGTCCATGAAACCCTACCGGTGACGATGTAACATAGCTGTAACAGCGTTCCTATTGATAAGTAAATCCTGCCTCGTGGATAATGATGTTATGTATGGAATCTATTCGTGCAGATCGACATCAAGAACATGTTAAGCGCCTGACTCAAATGCGAAATCAAAGGAGATAAAATGCGTATGAAGAACATCAAGACAAGATGGCTTCCCTTGCTTTTGATCCTGTCTCTGGTTGTCCTGATCGTATTCCCGATGGCGGCTGCTCCTATCGAGTTCCATACCCTCGGCGGTGGCGGGTCTTCCAACCCGCTTCAGATGGATGTATATGCCGACGGCAGCATGGGCCTGTGGTTCTGGCAGG
>CAZNGQ010000364.1:0-1923 GCA_964572095.1 uncultured Oscillospiraceae bacterium | reverse complement strand
ACGATATCGCTGCGTTTGGAGGTGAATCCAAACGGTGTTCCCTATATCTCCGAGGCCAGGTGGGCCGACGGAAAGCGGCTTCTGGAAGAGACGGAAAGAACCGTCGGCATGGATCGCCGGCTGCCCGGAGATGCAGCCGACTTTTCCGGAGCCACCGCCGCTTCCTGGAGACAAGTCGACCATCCGTTGTTTTACCGCGCCGAAGCCTCTCGGACCCGGGCGGACGGATTGCGCATCGTATGGATGATCGACCTGGCCCGCCGCGGGTCGCTGTTTCGCACCTCGGTACGCCTGGCCAACGAAGGCACCGTCCCCCAGGCGATATCCCGCTATCCCGTATGGCACGGGAGGTGGAAGACATTCGGAAGGGCGGCCCGGCTTCGTTATTGGCAGGCGCTGACTTTCCATCCGGAGACCGAAGCCTTTGGCGAAAAGAAAACAGTCCGGCTGGGAAGTCGTCTGCATAGTTCGGACGACGTGTCTCAAGGCCAGAATCCCTATTGGGAATGGAGCGGGGAGAAAGGGCAACTCTATTTTTCCCTGGACTGGTGCGGCGGATGGCGGGCGGAGCTCGGAAAGGACAGCGAGCCGGATACCTTTTCCTTTCGCGTCGATCTGCCGCCGGAGGAAACACAACTGACACTCTCCCCGGGGGAAACGGTAACCGGTCCCGTACTCACGGTATTTGCCGGCCAGGCCGCGGGTGAACTCGACGGACGGGCGGAATGGATGACCCAGCGTCTCTCTCTCGGACGCAGCCTCTATGGGGGGCCGCCTCCAAGTTATCCTTTCTCCTACAATCATTGGTACACAACCCGCTTTCAATGCAACGGCGAATTCCTGCAACGACAAGTGGACAACATGAAGCCTTATGGTTTCGATGCCTTGGTTGTCGATGCCGGATGGTATCGATCGGTGGGAGAATGGACGCCGGATCCGGTCAAGTTCCGCCCGGGACAATTCGAAGCAATCCTGGCCGCGGCTAAAGCCGGCGGCGCGCGTGTCGGGATATGGTCCTGTCCGCAGTTTGTGAAAAGCGAAGCCCGGACCCTGCCGCCGAATATCGTACAACCGGCTTTCTACCAGAAGTTTATCGGCGGATTCCTGCTCGAATACGCCGGAATGGACTTTGCCCGATTTCTTCTCGACCATACGGCAGGCTTGCGGCATCGGTATTTCATGGATTGGTGGAAATACGATCAGGACTTTTTTGCCGCCCAATCGCGTCACGGATTGATGAAGAATGTCATCGCGTTCCAGGCGGCCCTGCTGGCAGTACGCAAGGCACAACCGGATCTGTATATGGAAAACTGTCAGAGCGGCGGACGCATGATCAATGAATTCACGGTGCTGATGACCCAAAATCAATGGATACGCGACGGAGGGGGGACCGGCCCGAATCATGCCAAAAGTAATTTTCTGGAGGCACTGGGTGCACTCCAGTTTCTCCCCCCCTGGACCGTCAATCGCTGGATGAACAACCCTGACCGGAATAATTCCGAGGATGACGAATTCACCCGCATGTATTGCCGCAGCGCCATGGCCGGTACCTGGGGACTGGTGGCCGATCTGGCGAGGATCGAAGAAAGACAGAGAAGGATCATCCTCACGGAAGTCCATCACTATCGACGGCTCAACCTTTTAAAAAACGATTGCCGGTATGACCTGATCTATCCGTTGGATAATACACCGGTGGCGGGCGTCGTTTATTACAATGCCGCGGGCTCGCAGGCCGGTATCCTGTTGATGAGGTGGGAGGCGGCAGACTCTTTTACCATGAAGCTACCGCTGAAAGGCCTTTCCCCTCGGGAAGCCTGCCGTGTGGAAGACGTCGATGCCGGGTCGTCGCGAACGCTTCCCGGCGCGGAACTGCGACAACAGGGCCTGGCGGTTACCTTTGCCAAAGGCAGGAATTCCTTACTC
>CAZNGQ010000363.1:0-1923 GCA_964572095.1 uncultured Oscillospiraceae bacterium | reverse complement strand
AATTCGTCTTTTACCCTCCGGAAGACGCTTTGTCGCGCCTGGAGGCCGACCTGTCTTCCGGAGGCGATCCGGGCGACCTCATCCTGATTCCGATGGACCGCGTGACCATCTACCGGTACGGCAGCCAGGGCGCGTTGCTGCCGCTGAACCGTTTGATCAAGCAATACGGCTTGAATATCCGTGCGTGCCTGGACGCGTTTGACGGGTCAAAACCGGCGATCACCGCGCCCGACGGCAACATCTACGCGCTCCCGCAGGGCAACCTGACCGATATCTCCCCCAATGCCTATGCCATGCGCCACTGGATCCTGACCGACTTCCTTGACCAATACACCGCCGCAACCGGCAAAGCGATGCCCGCCACCACGGATGAGTACCATGCGTACCTCACCTGGTGCGTGAATAACGACCCGAACGGGAACGGGCGTACGGACGAAGTGGGCTGGACCGGCGCGGAGGACCCCGCGGTCTGGTATGCCCGCCCGACGGACTTTCTGATGAACGCCTTCACGCTGACGGATCCGAACGGCTACTACCAGAAAGACGACACGATCCATTGCGCGATGGTCGAAGCGGGTTATCGCAGCGGTCTCGAGTATCTCGCCCAACTGATGGCTGAGGGCCTGATGGATCCGAACTATCCATCAAACGACGAGAAAGCCATCAAAACGCTGGTCGCCCTGGAGGGCGGCCGCACCGTCGCGTCGATCTCGTGCGGCGGGATGCACAACGCGGCCAGCGACCACGCGATCCGAAATGCCTATCAGATCGTCCCTCCGCTCCAAGGGCCAGACGGGCTGGCGAACGCGTTTTACGACCATTACAGTACGGGCGTCTCTCCCGGAAAGGCGACTGTTCCAGCGACATCCCGTAATCCGGATCTCGCGGTCGCCTGGATGGACGCTATGTACGACCAATCCGTCGCTTTCTGGGGACGATTCGGGGAAGAGGGGGTCAACTGGGTGGTTCCGCCCGCCGGCACTGTTGCGGTCGACGGCGGCCCGGCCCTGTACCGGACGATGCGGAATGTGCTGTCCCCGACCTTGAAGAACTGGTTTTCCGTGAGTCCCGGGATGTGGGACCGATACAGTACCTATGACGCAGAGCCCCAGCCTGCGACGGATGCCAATGGAAATCCAATCCACGACCTCACGAAATCGCTGTACAACGCCGCCCGATTGTATGCGGATTACGTCACCCCGTGCTCGCTTCCTCCGTTCTGGTATGCCGCAGACACCGCAGCGCAAACGGAAGCGTGGCGCGTTTCGATCGACAAGTACTGCCGCGCGGCCATTGCAGACTTCATCCTGGGCCGGCGGGACATCCGCGACGATGCGGATTGGGCTTCGTACGTCGCGGGCGCCCGGGCGCTCGGGCTGGACGACTATCTGGCCGCGATGCAGGCGGAGTACGATGACCATTGGCAGGGTACCCTGCCGGAGGAGGTTGGCCGATGAAACAGTCCGGTCGGATGGCAGGGATCTGCCTGGCCTTGCTGACTTTGGTCCTTGGCCTGGCGGTCGGATGCAACCCCGACACGCTGACGCCCGGAGGCTCGTCCGCACGCCCGACGAACGCTCCCGGCGAGTGGTACGACACTGCGCTGGCGGCCGATGCCTACGATTATCCGGTGACATCGCTCAAGACACCGGACACCTGGAAGACGTTCACCTCCCACACCCAGATGCTGGACGCGGTCGCCATCCCGGCGGATATCCTGACCGGCATCTCTACACCGGGGCTGGCGGAGACCTGCATCAACTACCCCTTGTGCGGGGACATTTTCAATTATGACCAGGTCTATGCCGGCGGTATGCGGAGTCTGGAAAACAACAACCGCGGACTCGCGGCGCTGTACGAGCGACCGGACAGCGCGCAAGCCATGATCCGGTTGTACCGAAGCATCGACGTCGAGGCGCTCTC
>CAZNGQ010000362.1:0-1939 GCA_964572095.1 uncultured Oscillospiraceae bacterium | reverse complement strand
TAGGCCTGGTCGCTGGACGCCGGTTGAGCGGCTTCGAAGACTGGGTAAAGCGCAATGACTTCCGGATCGGTGACCACCTGCGCGACGATTTTACGCAGCGCGGCCATTTTGATGGCCAGGTTCTCCGATGCCTGCGCCGCCGCGTAATCCAGCAAGGAGCTTTCGATCTCGCGCGAGGTGTTCAGGTTGATTATATTGGAAATGATGCTGATCGCCACGATCGGGATGACCGCGAGCACCAGGTAGAGCAGGATGATCCTGGTTTTGAAGCTGTTGAACCTATGCATAACCGCACCAGTCCGGCGGATCCGCAGACAGGATCCTGACGCGAGAATATCACTGGCTGCATTGTAACACACAGAAAGGGCGCCCCGGCCGACACCACAATGCTGCGATCAGCAAGAACGGAGGCGCGTTGGCTGCGTCAAAAAGAAAAAGGGAGCTGTCGCTCCCTATGTCTGCCCGTCGGCCTGCTCCTGTTCCGTCTCCCGCTCGCGGACCCACCGGCGGCACTGCTCGATGCGCAGTCCCTGGTCCCCGTGCTCCGCGTCGAACGAGTACTGGAACAGGATGTCGCAGGGGAAGAACTCGCATTGGCCGCAGAACTCGAGCCCCTTGGTTTCACAGCAGGTCTTGATCGGGCATTCCTCGCCCCAGAAAGGCATCTGCATCGTCACGCAGCCTTCGCAGCCTTTCGACTCCCGGAACTCGCATTCCGAACATAAAATCCCGCATCTGGAATCGATCATCGTGAACTCCTCTGTTTTGTCGCAAGCGAAAGAAGCAGATTGGAATATATCCATATCATGCTTTGCAGTGATAGTCATGTCAATTTATTCAGGCATTTTTTGCTTATATTTTTCTTTGTAAAACGGGCACGCAACGGGCATCGCCGTAAAACCGGCGTTCTCAGCGCTTGAGCAGGAACCGTTTCCAGGTGAATCTCGAAAAGACCGTCAGAAACACCGCGCCGGACCCGGCGTACAGGAACTTGCCGGCCTCTGTGCCGCCGCCGGGCAGCATGCCGACAACCTGCAGGACATAGGGGGCGAACAGCTGCATCGTGAAAAAGGACCCCATGAAGACCGCGATGGCGAGCGTGGGGTTGGAATCCTGGTAGTCCGTGATGATCCGGTTGGAAATCGACGGCATCATGACCCCCAGGCTGCTGCCCGTGGCGATCGCGCCGAGATACCCCGCGGCCAGTCCGGGCACCGCGCCGGTGACCAGCAGCCCGAACGCCGCCAGCGCATAGCTCCAGGGCAGCACGGACAGCCCGAACCGGCGCTGCAGCCGGCCGTACATCAACGAGCTCGCGAACGCGCCGAGGCTGAACAACGAGACGCAGATGCCCGCGGTGCGCGCGTCGCCGGTCCCGCGTTCCACAAGCAGGTACGCGATGCCGGCGACGAACTCGAACAGGAGCACCGCAAACACACTGTGCATCGCGGTCAGGTAGACGAGCGTGCGGCGAAACCGGAACGGTTTGCGCGGGGCCCCGGCATGGGGGTCGCGCCCGTGCTCCGCCGGCAGCCAGAACGTGATCACCATCAGTCCGAGGATCGCGACAAGGTAGACCAGGAACCCGTAGTTCCATCGGATCGAGGCCAGCGCCCCGCCGGCCAGGCCGTAGAAGACGCCGAGCAGCGAGACCCCCGCGCTCTGCAGCCCGAACAGCCGCTGCGCCGGATATCCGTCGAAATGACGCGGGATGAGGCTGGACTGGAACGGGCTGATGAGGCCGGTGCCGAATCCGGTCAGCGCCCGCGCGACCAGCAGCAGGCTGAAATCCCGGATGAAAAACGACGATGTGCCAAAAACCAGCGCCATCAGGAAGCCGGTGATGATGATGCGTTTCTCGCCCATGCGTGCCGCGAGCGCTCCTGCGATGAGCATGGCGGGCACGATGCTGATGCCGACGGTCGTCAGCACCAACGAG
>CAZNGQ010000361.1:0-1950 GCA_964572095.1 uncultured Oscillospiraceae bacterium | reverse complement strand
CCTCCTACGGCATGACCGACACCATGGGCCGCATGCACTCCGACGCGCAGTTCGCCGGATCCTCATCGGTTCCCGCGCACGTTGAGATGATGGGCTTCCTGGGCATGGGCAACAACCCGATGGTCGGCGCGACCGTTACGGTTGCCGTCGCTGTCGAGCAGGCCGGCTGATCCGTTCAATACCAATCTGGCATTGAGGAAGACCGGTCGGCGCCAAGAACGTCGGCCGGTCTTCTGCTTTTTGGCGAACAAGCTCCGTTAACCTGCGATGGAGGCGCGATATGGATTATGTTGCATTACAGTCCGAGTTGAAAAACTTTCTGGATGGACAGAGCCGACTTGTCAAGTATCCCTCGAAATTCCGGTTGAAAATCCTGTCGCTGTTTTATCTCGCCTCCCGGTTCGAGCCGGGTGTGCGCTATACGGAACGCGAGATCAACGAGCGGCTGAACCAGTGGCATACGTTTGGCGATCCCTGCATGCTGCGCAGGGACCTGTACGACCGCCATTTCTTCGGACGGGAGAAAAACGGGAGTCGGTACTGGCTGGAGGAGATCCAGCCGACACCGGAATCATTCGGGCTGGAGCCGGCAGCGAACGGATGACCGCTCCGCGCGTTACGGGCGGGGGTCCCCGGCGACGGCAGGCCAGACCTGGTCCGCCTGGTCGAGCATATCGAGCACACGCTGCGCGGCAAGAACCCGGGTCCTCGCCTCGACGACGAGTTCCATCGCGAGCCGGCGCAGCCGTTCCCGCGCCTCCGCCGGATCCGAACCGGTATCCGGCAGTCCCGCCCGGGTGATCAAGTCCGAAGTATCCTGGAAAGCGGCGCGCTGAAGCTCGAGAAACCGCACATACAGCTGTTCCACCGCAGCGGGATCCGTACTGGAAGAGATCATCCGCTTGATGTCGGGGATCGAGAGAACCTGTTTGAGTGTCCCGATCATCAGAATCAAGGCCAGATGGACAGGCGCGTATTTTTTTGATTCCGCCCGAGGCACCAGCCCATCCTTGATGTAATTATTGACCATGGCCGCGGTTACGAGCCGATCATCTTCTTCACGGCGATACATTTGCAGCTGGCGTTCGACCAGCGTCAGGACCTGGTCCATATACAGCCCGATATCCGGCAGTCTTTCCCATTCGGACATCCCATCCGGCTTGAGGTCGTTCAACCAATCCCCGGGCGCCACATGGCCCGAATCGATCTTGAGATCCCGTTTTCGTTCTCCCCTGGATTCGCTCATGTCTCACCCCGTGGCGTCCGGATGGACCGGACGGCTTTTTCGAAAGCCCTTCGCGTCATGGTCACGAGGTGGCCGCAGGTACCGCAGCGGGCAGTGACATCGGCGCCTACACGCAGGATTTCCCATTCCGTCCCTCCGCAGGGATGCCCCTTGCGGAGAACGGCCACCTGTCCGGGTTGAAACGGATACAGCTCAAATCCCGTGGCCATCGCTGCGGTCCTCCCGTAGGATTCCGGCGGACTCCGAACGGTTGCCGGTCGTCCGGCCCGCAGTGACTCGTTCGTTGCCTCCGAAGTCCCGTATCGATTCCACTTTATCAAATCCGCCGCCATTCAGGAATAGCCCGCGGACGGTTTCTCCCTGGTCGAAACCATGCTCGACCAGCAACCAGCCGCCCGGAGCCAAACGCGATTTCGCTTCCGGGACCAGGCGGCGAAGCACGGCAAGCCCGTCTTCCCCGCCGTCCAGCGCGATTCCGGGTTCGTACACGGCAACCTCGGGCATCAGCGACGGGATATCGGCCGACGGAATATACGGGGGATTTGAGACAATCAGGTCGAACGGCTCTGTATCGGACGGGAAAAGATCGCAAAGGACCGGTTCGATCCTGCCACCAGGCGCGAGTCGTTCAAGATTTACGCGCGCATAGAGCATGTTATGATGAGATTAGTGTTTGTAAATTGTTTGTTATTTTGTGTAGATCT
>CAZNGQ010000360.1:0-1962 GCA_964572095.1 uncultured Oscillospiraceae bacterium | reverse complement strand
AATCATGATGGGGACCTCCCGGTTTCGGGTTTTCAGGAATATCATACCACTGGACTATAAGTGAAGCCCTTCCCGCGTGTGGCGGAAAGGGCCTCTTCTCGATCAAGGTGACCTGTGAAGCCGCTGATCAGGTTTCGCCTTCTTTACGAAAGCGGAATCTCAGAGTCGAAGCCAATGCGACAGCGATCAAAGCCAATGCGCCGATCAACGGCAATCCCGATGCTGACTCGCCGGTATCTGGCACAGCGACGGGAACCGGAGTTGGTGTCGGAGTGGGGGATGGAGCCACGATCGCGATGCCGGCGTCATTATTGACCAGCGGGCTTTCCGGAACGGTCACCTGGATCCTGTAGTTTGCCAGTGGCAGGTTGTCAGGCAGGACAAGTGTCACAAGCGCCTGGCCGACGCCGTCACCGTCACCGTCGTCGACAGTCCCGGTGCCGGTGATCGGAGGCACCAGCGAGTTGCCCGAGCCGTCCAGCAGCTGTACCTGGATCGGGGTTCCGTGCGGCAGGCTGACCGTGTTCACGGTGACGGGCAGTGCAACCGCGCCAAGGACCAGCTGGGTGGTGCCCGGCGTGACGCCCGTGATCGCCGGCGGCGGCGCGGTCACGTTCGTCCGTGTCGAACCGGAAGCGAATATGCCGGGATCGGATGTCTTGGTGGCGAGCAAGGTCACCAGGTCGGCCGTCCCGGCGGCGGTGCCGGCTGGAACAGTCACCACGACTTCGATGTTGATCGGGGTTCCGAGCGAAGGCAGATTCACGGAGTTTCCACCCGTGACCGTGACCGGCCATCCGTGTTCGGAGGTTGGAAGCAACGTAAAGTCGGCAGCGGTGTCGCCGAAGTTCTGCAGAACGAACGAGTAGGTCACATTCGTTCCGGGCAGCGTATCCTTCTCGGCGGGCGCAAGCACCTGGACCGGACTGGCGCCGGTGATGCGCTCATAAGAAACGATCGAGAGTGACTCAGCCGGGGCGAGCGAGGGACGGTCCCACTCGAGCTGGTAGCCGGCATCCTCTTTCTCCTCGCTCAGGACGAAGTCGTTCAGAAGCCCGTTCGCAGCAAGCTGGCCGCCGTCCCAGTAATAGCCGACAAAGTAATGGTCAGCCGGACTGGTCGCCCCTCCGGAGTACCCCATCAGGCCAAAGGTCGTCATGTCTTCATTCCGGATGTACACCATGCGGTTGGTGGCGTCGAAATAAGAATAGGAATCATCGTCGCCGCCGAAATACGTGTCGCCGCCATGGATCAGATTGACATCAGTGAATGTCTTGTCTGAGAGGTTAGTCAGGACAAAGTCCTTTTCCACATAGTAGCTGCCCGGAATGTATGTGACGGTCTGGACCAGCTGCAGCGCGCCAGAGTGCAGCGTCCAGGTGGTCGTGACGCTGTTGCCCGAAGCCACCTGCGTGCCGATGCCGAGCGGAACCGGTGTCAGGGTCGCGTTGTAGTCCGGATCCGTGGTATACATCAGCGAATCGGGGGTAAAGACATGGTACTTCGTCGCGCCGTCGGTGAAATGGATGTTGGTGTTCCAGGACCAATCGCCGGGATCTCCATAATACTGGTGCTGGAAACCCTCGGTCCCGGTGTTGGGATCGAACACGACGTCCTGCCAGAACCACAGTGACATGCTGCCGTCGGCATATACGTCCATCTGGAGCGGATTGGCGGACGTGCCTCCGCCGAGGGTAAGGAAATCAGGCGCGGTTGCCGTCAACGGAGCTGTGACAAGAAAGATCAAGGCCAGGATCAGGATCAAGGGCAGCCATTGTTTCTTTACCGTTTTCATACGCATGTCGTCTCCTTCGAAATCCGTTCGCTCCAACACTTAACACGACTGCGGTCAGGCTCCGGGGCTCACGGCCCCACTAAACATCATTATCCCGCTCGACTTTCCGTACTGCAAGCGCCACGGTGTTACTAGATTGTTTCATTGCAGTCCGCAGGGCTGCAAGC
>CAZNGQ010000359.1:0-1963 GCA_964572095.1 uncultured Oscillospiraceae bacterium | reverse complement strand
GGAACCAGAGGAGTTCCTGTAGCCAGGTGTATGCCAGAACGGGGGCCAGAAGCGCGATCAGGATACCCCGGCCGATCCTGCCTGCGTTGCGCAGGTGCGTGTTCGGCCGCGAAAAAGATCGGTGCGCCGGGGTTCCCGGGACGCGGTCGCCAGTCAGCCAGACGGCCTGGAGGAGCGCGAGCGCCGGGACGGCCGGGAACAGATACCGGAACCGACTTCCCACCAGCGCGGCGATGAATAGCGGCGGGACCGAGACCAGGATCCACACCCAGGCAACGCGGATGTCGGCTGGGCCCTTTCCGACCGAGTGCCACCAGGTTCGGATCGAACCGCCGGCCTCCCGGATGACCCTTCGGAGAGTGATCACCGCTGGAGAGCCGATGCCGACAACCCCGAACGCCACGAGACCCAGTCGGTCGATCGTGTCCTCGGTGCGGAAGGGGAACGGGATTGGCACATACATTCCGAGCAGTCGGAGGGATCTGGGCAGCGAGCCGTTCACGGCCAGGGGAACGACCAACCCATGGACGGCCCAGGCAGCCAGGGAGCCCGCCGCGAACCACAGGCCCCGGCCCGCCTTCCAGCGGAGCGGATCCGCGGTCACCACGATCGCGGCGATCGCGGGGATCAGGAGATTGCTTTCGACCAGTTGCTGCCGCCATCCCGGCAGGAAGTCGCCCGGGTACGCCGCGAACAGCAGGAAGGGCAGGAACGGGATCCAGAACGCCGCCGAGAAGGCGGCCGTCAGCAGGGCTCCGGCGCGGCGCGTCGATCCGAGCCTGGCGACGAGGACGACCGGGAGCAGGATGGCCGCGACGGGCTGCGTCACCACGACCATCCCCAGGAACAGGCCGGACAGGACCAGCATTCCCCGCGCCCCGCCCTCCTCGTACCGGATCAGCGGAAGAATGGTCAGCAGTGCCGCAGGCACCATCATCCAGTCGAACGACAGGGTGGAACTTTCCTGCGTCATCGCGACGAACAGGAAGGTCGCTGCCAGGGCGGTCCGCGGGGAGGCCAATCGCCGGGCGAACCGGTAGTTCATCCAGACTGCGGCGCACTTGAACGCCGCCCAGATCAGCGGCAGCGCGTCCGCTCGTCCGGCCCAGCGCACCAGGAGTCCGAGCAGGATCACCGGCCACGATCCCGCGTAGCCCATGTTCACGTAGAGTCCCAGCCCGACGGGCGGCAGCGGATCCCCGTTCGCGACCCGGAGAATCAGGTACAGCGTCCGGGAGCAGTCACCATTGGTGGGTGGACCCCGGAGAACCGCGTCCACGAACGCGACGACGGCGTATACCCCGAGGGCGACCGGAACGATCCACGGCCGGACCGGACGATGGGGTCGGAAAGGGAGAACTCTGGTCGAAGGAAATACTGGCTGTTCTGAAGTCTCGAGATTCATCCGGAGTTCCGGAGCACCGATTGACGATTCTAGGGGTTTGCTTCCGCTCGTCAACCCGGGGCTCAGCAGGTCGGAACGGGTCGGAAGGAACTCGAACCATCCGGAGTCCCAGCCGTCGGTCCGTTGACAGGGGATTCCGACTGCCTGCATGATGCGGCTCCCGACCCTGGATGAGGAGGCATCGGGGAATGAAGATGCGATTCGACGCGGTCACCCACCGGGCGCTCAACCCTCTCGTCCTGGAGGGGAAGGTGCTTCGGGAATGGATTCTCGATCGGGATGCGCGGGAAACGGCGGTCGAGGGGTTCGAGCAGGCGATTGCGAAGCGCCTCGGTGCACGACACGTCGTTGCCACCAGTTCTGGGAGGGTCGCCCTGCGCTTGATCCTCCAGGCGCTCGGAATGCGTCCGGGTTCGCCGGTCTGGCTCCCCGCCAATACCTACGATGGCTTGATCCCCGCCATCGTGTCCCTGGGACTGGTCCCCCGGTTCGCCGACATCGGGTGGGACGGAAACGTGGATCCGGCGGACGTTGACCGCCGGACCACCGGTCACCGGG
>CAZNGQ010000358.1:0-1986 GCA_964572095.1 uncultured Oscillospiraceae bacterium | reverse complement strand
CTTGCGCAAAGCGAGGATCGAGGACCTGTCGACGCGGTTCGAACTTCGCGACGCGCTTGGCGACCGTATTCAAAGCTTTTCGCACGGCATGCGGCAGAAACTGGTCCTGATGGGAGCTCTCCTGCACGAGCCCGCGCTGTGGATCCTCGACGAACCGATGACCGGTCTGGACCCCAAGTCCGCCTTCCAGCTCAAATCCATGATGCGGGCGCACGCCGATGCCGGACATACCGTCTTTTTCTCCACGCACGTCCTGGATGTGGCGGAAAAGGTCTGTGACCGCCTCGCCATCGTCGACCATGGACGAATCCTGTTCTGCGGCACCATCGCGGAGATGCGGACGCACTTCGAGTCGGACGAGTCGCTGGAAAGCATGTTCCTGGAACTGACCGCTGAAAACGGTGCCGAAGTTCCGGCGGAGAGCAGGAGCCTGGGCGTATGAGAAAGACATTGCTGCTGGCCTGGACCATGTTCCGGGGAACCCAGTTCGGTTCAGGAGCCTCGACCACGCGCAAGAGGCGTCTCAATCTCGGCAGAGCCGGCAATGCGCTGATGATGGTTTTTGTGGCCGCCTATGTCGTGACCATCGTGGTGACGGGCGTAAGAGGCATCTTCGGGCCATTGAACATGATCGGCATGCAGTCGGCCATTCCCGCCCTGGTCGTGAGCGCGATCAGCATCATCACGTTCCTGTTCGGGGCGATGTACGCCATGAGCGTGTATTATCACTCAAGCGATGTGGACAAACTCCTGCCGTTGCCCTTCAAGCCCGGACAGATCATTTTCGCCAAGTTCCTGACCACCCTGATGTATGAATACCTCCTGGCTCTCGCGGTCGGAGTGCCGGCGCTCGTCACGTTCGGGATCCTGAACGGCAGCGGGCCGGTCTATTTCGTTTGGACGGCCATCACGGTCATCGTGCTGCCGGTCACCCCGCTGGCGCTGTCGTCGGTCCTTGTCATCCTGCTGATGCGTTTTTCTCCTGCGGCCCGCAACAAGGACCGGTTCAACATGATCGCCAATATCCTGATCCTGGCGGTTACCCTGGGACTGGTGTTCGGGATGCAAAGCCTGCAGCGGTTCGAAGGCGCCGATCTGGCGACGATGCTGGCGGAAGGCACCGCGGCGGTCGCACGCGTCACGGCCGGTGTCTTTCCCGGCACCTCGCTGGCGGCGGCCGCGCTGGCCGAACCGGCGACCGGGGCTGCTGCGGCCGGTATAGCCGGCTTCCTCCTCGTCTGCGCGGTTTCGATCGCCCTGCTGCTGTTTTGCGCCCGCCTGTTCTATTTCAAGGGAGTCATGGGTGTCGGCGCATCCTATGCGCGGCATCGTAAGATCTCGTCCGTCGAGATGCACGATTTCTCCACTTCCGGTTCCGCTTTCCGGACTTACGCGCTCAAGGATCTGCGTATCCTGCTGCGGACCCCGGTCTTTTTTCTCAACAACGTTGTCATGAACTTCCTGTTCCCGGTTTTTCTGGCGGGTCCGCTGCTCATCACACTGGGTGGCGAAGGGGTCGGGCTGGACAAGATCCTGACGACGGTCCGGCAAGCCTGTTTCGGGCCGGACGCGGTCGCGGCGCCCATCGCGCTGGGAGTGCTGTCCGCCTTGACCATCTTTGTCTGCGGCATGAACGGGATCACGGCTAGCGCGATCTCTCGCGAGGGTTCCTGCGCCTATGTGATGAAATACATCCCCATGAGCTATCGGGCGCAGGTGTGGGCCAAGATAACGGTCGGTCTTCTGATCAGCGTTTTTCCCGGGCTGATCGCGCTGGGCTTCGGCATCTTCCTGCTGTCGCCCCCGTTCTGGTTCATTCCGCTCATGGTGGTCGTCATCGCCTTCTCTCTGGTGCTTCCCAGCCTTCTGGGCATTCAGTTTGATATGCGGTGGCCGAAGCTGACCTGGGAAGATGAGCAGAAAGCAGTCAAACAGAACATGAACGTCATCTATACCATGGTGGTGTCGATGGTGGCCGCGGCTTTG
>CAZNGQ010000357.1:0-2001 GCA_964572095.1 uncultured Oscillospiraceae bacterium | reverse complement strand
CGACCAGACGCACTGGATGATTTCCCGGTGGGTGCGCAGCAGGACGAAGGCGAAGCCGGACATCGTCCGCACCTTGTGAACGGCGCCCGCCAGTCCGACCTCCGCGCCGATCCGGTCCCGGAGGGTTTCCAGGGTTTCCCATGTTCTCATATCCTCTGTTCTCCCTTCCATAATGTCACCTACAAGCGCATGGAGGAAGGGAAGTCGGCACCGGCAGGTGTCCTTTGCCGCATATCATCACCACCTTTCGAAAATGGAAAAGACCGCCATCCACATTCCTGGATGGCGGTCCCTTGAAATCCGGCACATCACAGGCGCTTGTCGATAAGCGCCCGCGCCCTGACGGTCTCCTACAAGACGGTCATGGACGCTGGACGCTGACGATCGCGCCGGTCGATGCGGGTTCTGCAAAACATGGGTGTTCTCCTTTTGATAAAAAAGATACGCCGGTTCCGTATGACGGTCAAGTCCATAAGACGCCCTTGATCAGCGGGTGTTCATCCGGTCCAAAGTGTCGTCCCTGGCGTAGCCCAAAGCGTCGTAATGGCGTGCGCGCACTTTCTGGTCGTCTTCGAGTGCGCCCAGGGCGAACCGCAGCACTTCTTCCGCCCGGTTCCGCGGAATGACAAGCACGCCGTCGTCGTCCGCGCACACGATGTCTCCGGGGTTGACCAGCACGCCCGCGCAACGGACCGGCATGTTGAAGCCGCCATTGACCAGGCGTCCATAGACATGGTTGAACGTACGCTCGGTGCAGAACACGTTGATGTTCTCCAGGTTGCATTCGTAGGAGTCCCGACATCCGCCGTCCAGCACGACCCCGGCTACTCCCTTGATCTTTGTGGACGCACCGTTCTCGGAACCCCACAATCCGCCGGGGAACCCGCCCATGTCGACGACTACGACAGTGTCCGGACAGGTTTCCGGTGTCAGCTCCTTCATGAAGGTGTAGGTGTCGGAACACCACTTCTTGAGTTCCACTTTGTAATCGGCGTAATCGGCGCAGATCCTGACCGGGGTCTGGGCCGGGAGCAGGCGGACCGTGAACGCGTAGCCGGCGAACTCGATGCCGGGACGGATCGGCCGCATGTCGCGGTTCATCGTACCGCTCCCCACCAGCCCCAGTGCGTCCATTCCGTCGCCCAGGTCGGCCAGACGGCACTTGCGGATCATGCGGATCAGTTCCTTGTCATCCATCGTCAAACCTCCTTGTAGTTGTTCCTGGCAGCAGCCCGTTCTTCAGGCTTTCAGGCCGCTCGTGCTGATTCCCTGGATCAGCCTTCGGTTGAAAAAGAGGAAGATCAGGAACACCGGAACCAGCGACAACGTGGACATGGCGAACATGGGGCCGTAGTCGGTGACCGACGTCGAGTCCGAGAACAGCTTGATCGCCAGGGACACCGGGTACTTGGACGGCCGGCTCAGATAGATCAGCGGGCCCATGAAGTCTTCCCATTTCCAGTAGAACTGGATGATGACCGTGGTGATGAGCGCCGGCGAGATGAGCGGCAGGATGATGCGGCCAAACACCGAGTACCGGGAGCACCCGTCGATGATCGCCGCCTCGTCCATCTCGATCGGCAGGGCCTGGATGAACTGCATCATCATGAACGTAAAGAACGCGCTGCCGAACCAGTGCGGCAGGATCAGCGGCAGGAAGCTGTTGATGAAGTCCATCTTGTTCCACACGATGTACTGCGGGATCAGGACGACCTGGGCCGGCAGCATCATCGTCGAAATCATGCAGATGAAAAGCAGTTTCCGGCCGGGAAACCGGATGCGCGCGAACGCGTAGGCGATCAGTGCGGACGAGACCGTGGTGCCGAGCGTGGCGAGGATCGTGATCTGGAACGAATTCTTGAAAAAGATCGAGAACGAGTACTTGCCGAACCCTTTCCAGCCGACGCGGAAGTTGTCGAGGTTGAGACTGTCCGGAATCAGCTTGAGCGATTCGTTGAGGATCTGGTAATTGTCCTTGAACGAGCCCGAGATCATCCACAG
>CAZNGQ010000356.1:0-2005 GCA_964572095.1 uncultured Oscillospiraceae bacterium | reverse complement strand
CTGCGCTTCCGCACGCGCCGTGTGGACGGAATAGAAAGCATCTCGGGAGGATTAATAAAGTAAGCGGAGATACTACCGTCCGTCAGGACGGGAGTATCTCGGGAGGATTAGTAAAGTAAGTGGAGATACTACCGTCCGTCAGGACGGGAGTATCTCGGGAGGATCCGGCCCAAAGGGCCGGATCCGACATCATTCATGAAAAAGCCGACCCGTTGCGCAGTCCTTCTGGCTGATGTCTTCAAGGATGGATATGATTGTGGCAGCGGAGGTGGACGCATGCGGTCGATGAGGATTCGAAACGGCATATTCGGGCTGATCATCGTTCAGGCGCTGGTGTTCGGCCTGGCGACCACCGCCTTCATCATGGGGCTGTTCTCCGCGTATACCCGCCTGATCTACAACGCGTCCTCCGAGACGCTGAACCAGTTCACGATCGGGTTCGACGCAAGGATGGAGACCATCGGCGACCAGTCGTTCGAGGTCCTGTCCAACAAGGACATCCAGAAAAACATCAAGACGTATCAGGAACGGCCGGGGTCGCTGGCCGGGCTTACGGCGTGGAACGACCTGTACTCGCAGCTGTTCACCCGCCTGATGATCCAGCAGGACTTTATCGCGATGACGTTTGTCTTCAACTCGGGCGAGCACATCGACGTCAAGGACATCCGGACGGACACCCCGGCACCGGACGCGGCGGCCTTGGCCGAGATCCTTGCGGACGCGGCGTTCCGGCGCGGGGCGGCCGGCTGGACCACCGGCATGATCGGCGAGAACACCGTGACGCTGTACCGCCAGATCCGCGACATCTCCGGAGAGGGGGATTTCAAGCCGCTCGGCGTGCTGCTGATCCACTGCCCGGCCAGCTACCTGCTCGATTACTCGCCCGCGACACCCGAGCGGTACCGGGGCGAGATCCTCCTGCTCGCCGGCGACCAGGTGCTGACCCGGTCGGACTCCCGGTTGTCCCCCGACGTGCTGTTGTCGCTGAAAAGCACGAATTCGGATTACGGCATCCACCGCGTCGAAGGGAAGAACTACCTGGTGGCGTCGAGGCCGTCCGGCCTGGACGGATGGACGCTGGTCTACGCGCTCTCCACGGACAACCTGCTGGCGGGCATCAATGGCCTCAACGCGATCTATTACGCTTCGCTTGCCCTGCTGCTGGTCTTCACCACGGCGATGGGATATGTTTTCGCGCGCACGATCAGCAGGCCGATCATCCGCCTGGCCAGGACCATGCACGACATGGAGGGTCGGAACGGGCTGCAGGCGATCCGCACGCTTCCCTCCGGCGAATCGCCCGTCGTGGAGGTCGAGCAGCTGACTTCGGATTTCAAGCAGCTGATCGGGCGTATCGACATGCTGATCGAAGAAGACTACGCCAAGCAGATCATGCTGGGCGAGATGCGGTACCGGTCGCTGCAGCAGCAGATCAACCCGCATTTCCTGTACAACACGCTCGAGACCGTCAACTGGAAAGCCATCGAGCATGGCGAGACCGAGATCTCGATCATCGTCCGCTCCTTGTCCGGACTGCTGCGCAGCGCGATCGGAGGCCCCGACACGCTGACGGTCGCCGAGGACCTGCGCATCGCCGAAGACTATATCGCGATCCAGAAGATCCGTTTCGAGGAACGTCTGGAATACCGCGCCGACGTCTCGCGCGACGCATTGTCCGGTGTCATTCCGCATCTGACGATCCAGCCGATCCTGGAAAACTGCGTGACGCACAATCTGGAAAAGCACGCCGGCGTCTGCCGGATCAGCCTGGTAGCCGAGAGCGCGGACGGACAGCTGTGCATCACGGTCGAGGACAACGGAAAGGGCATCGACCCGGAACGGGTCAGGCGGGTCCTGAGCGGACTGACGCCGACCTCCGACAGCGGCATCGGACTGAAGAACATCGACGAGCGCATCAAGCTGATCTTCGGGGACGGTTACGGCATCCACGTGGAAAACCGGATCGACGACGCCGGCGGCATCCTTGGCACGAGAGTACGGGTAT
>CAZNGQ010000355.1:0-2011 GCA_964572095.1 uncultured Oscillospiraceae bacterium | reverse complement strand
GCCGCGCTGATCTTCCCGAGCAGCGTTCGCTCGCACTCCGCGTCCGCGCCGCAAGCCTCGATGGCGGAGATGGAACCGGCGAGGTCCGCGCGGTAGCTGATCACAGCCGGCAGGATCTGGCGCTTGGCCATCTCCAGCGCGGTCAGCCCTTCGATGTTGATCGTCTTGATGTAGGTTTCGTACAGGATCTCGGTCCGCGACTCGAGTTCCACGCGGGAGAGGACGCCATGCTTCTCGAACACCGACAGGTTCTTTTCGGAAAGGATCGAACTGATGGAGTCCACGGTGTTGGAGAGGTTGGGAAGCCCGCGTCTTGCGGCCTCTTCGACCCATTCCTTCGCATAGCCGTTGCCGTTGAAGATGATGCGGCGGTTTTTGCGGATGACGTCCAGGATCAGCCGGTTGCATGCCTCCATGACATCGGAGGATTTTTCGATCTCGTCGGCGAACTGGCTCAGGATCTCAGCGACGATCGTGTTGAGCGAGAAATTGCAGCCGGCGATCGACTGGGAGGAGCCGACCATGCGGAACTCGAACTTGTTGCCGGTGAACGCGAACGGCGAGGTGCGGTTGCGGTCGGTGCTGTCCTTGAGGAAGTCGGGCAGGGAGGTCGTGCCCAGCATCATGGTCCCGCCGCATTTGCTGCTCTTGGCGCCGCCGTTTTCCATTTGGTGCAGGATGTCGGTCAGCTGGTCGCCCAGGAAGATCGAGATGATGGCCGGGGGAGCCTCGTTCGCACCCAGCCGGTGATCCTGGCCGCTGCCGGCGGCAGAGGCGCGCAGAAGTTCGGCATACTCGTCCACCGCGCGGATGACCGCGCTGAGGAACAGGAGGAACTGGATGTTCTCGTGCGGCGTGCTGCCGGGCTCCAGCAGGTTCTGCCCGTCGTCGGTGCCCATGGACCAGTTGTTGTGCTTGCCGGATCCGTTGATGCCCGCGAACGGCTTCTCATGCAGCAGGCATACCAGGTCATGGCGCAGGGCGACCTTTTTCATGATCTCCATTGTGAGCTGGTTGTGGTCGGTCGCGATATTGGTCGTCGTGAAGATCGGGGCCAGTTCGTGCTGGGCCGGCGCGACTTCGTTGTGTTCCGTCTTGGCCGAGACGCCCAGTTTCCAGAGCTCGGTGTCGATGTCCGCCATGAACGCCGCGACGCGGTCCTTGATCTGGCCGAAATAGTGGTCCTCCAGATCCTGACCTTTCGGGGCGGGCGCGCCGAACAGGGTGCGGCCGGTCAGCATGAGGTCGAGGCGCTGCTCACACATCTTCCGGTCGATCAGGAAATATTCCTGCTCCGGACCGACGGTGGTCGTGACTTTTGTCGTCGTTGTGTTGCCCAGCAGGCGAAGGATACGCAGCGCCTGGCCGTTCAGGGCGTCCATGGAACGGAGGAGCGGGGTTTTCTTGTCGAGCGCCTCGCCGGTGTACGAGCAGAACGCGGTCGGGATATACAGGCTTCCATCCTTGACGAATGCCGGTGAAGTGGCATCCCAGGCGGTATAGCCGCGGGCCTCGAACGTGGCGCGCAGGCCGCCCGAAGGGAACGAGGAGGCATCCGGCTCCCCTTTGATGAGCTCCTTGCCGGAGAACTCCATGATGACTTTTCCGTCCGCGGTGGGGGAGATGAAGGCGTCGTGCTTTTCCGCGGTGACGCCGGTCATCGGCTGGAACCAGTGGGTGAAATGCGTCGCGCCCTTGCCGATCGCCCAGTCTTTCATGGCCGACGCAACGACTTCCGCGACCTGCGGATCGAGCACCAGGCCCTCGTCGATCGTCTTGCGAAGCGATTTGTAGATCGCCTTGGGCAGGCTCTGCCGCATGACCGAATCATTGAAGACGTTCATACCGAAAATGTCGACCAGGGAGGTTCCTTCGGAAACAACGGTGTTTTGCATGTCAATCCCCTTTCAATCTCATATCCGCACTGTGCCGGATGCCAGGCCGGTTGCCTGAATGAACAACAAAAAAGCGCTTCCGGTCTGAAAATAGACCATGAAACGCCATCGTTCCG
>CAZNGQ010000354.1:0-2013 GCA_964572095.1 uncultured Oscillospiraceae bacterium | reverse complement strand
TGCCTGTCCGAATCCAGTAACCTGGCAAGAGCCGCCTGATCCATGCCGGCGAACGTATCCCGGACGCTGGCGCTTTCGGGCGGCAGCACGGCAAAAAAGGCAAATCGGTCGTCCGCAAACGGCAGCAGGACGCCGGCCTGGCCATCACTGGCCAGATACGTTGTCTCGCCTTTCCGATACATGTAGCTGACCGTTGCGGTTCCACTTCCAAGTTGGAAATCGCCCTGATAGGTTCTCGTAAACGGATTCCGCCAATTGGACTTGAAATAGACCGCGTTGATCAGGTACATGAGATCAAAATCGTCCGTTTTGTCCATGATGCCTTTGATTTTTCCGTTGGTGGCCTGGCTGATCCAGTCGTTGATGGTGCCTGCGGACTTGCTGTCGGCGAAGTCCAGCTGGCGCAGCGCTGCCGAATAGTATTTTGCATTGGTCTCAAGGAAAGCCGGGTCTGCGGCAAAGCCGTCGTTGTACCAGATCGAATTGCTGATCCGCAGGTCGGTCTCGTCGTCGGTGTCAGACAGCAGCGCCATCCAGTCGCGGCATGCGGTGTTGATCCGGTCGACCGACCCGCTTTCGGCCGACAAGGTCCGCAGGATGGCGTCGCGGGTTGTGCCGCCGGCACCGTTCACGGTCATGGCCAGGGCCAGATAGACCGAAGCCGGAGAGACCAGGATGTTGCCTTCCGCCCGTGCGGCTTCCCGGAAAATGTTCCAGGAGAATCCGCCGACCGACTCGATAAAAACACGGTCCGGAACGACCGGGCTCTCCGGCCTGCCCGCGGCATGGACGCCGGCCATCAGATCTCCCGCCACCGCCGAGCCGCAGCCGCACAATGTCAGCAGGAAAGTGAAAACAACCAGGATCGAGACCAACGTGCGCGTGTTCATTCCGGCTCCCCTCCCCGTCCTGTCGCGTCTTGTCTTTTTTGACACCCTACTATATAGGACTCGTTCGATTCGTTTTTCTGACAATGGATTTGCGTGTGGACGCATCGGGCGAAGCTGCCGCAGCCGCCTGGACCAGCCGGTCGGCCGAGTCCCGCCGGAGCGGCATCACCCGGCCGTGGTAGATGTAGTACGTCAGGTAGGACCACAGGACTTCATATCCGCCCCGATCGAACTCCGCCGCGGTCGGCAGATACCCGTCGCATCCGTTCGTATACCCGCCCAGGTGGAAGTCGGCGCCGTGTTCCCGAGCGGCATCGATCGCCAGTTCACACATGATTTCGTTCGGGACACCGCACAGGCACCCGTCGCCGACAGCAAAGGACTGGATTTCGATCTACGCCAGCTGCTCCGTAATCCCGCGATCACGCAGACGCTGTACCTCGGCCAGCCAGCCGTCTCCATCGATGTGGCATTCCCGCCAGGCCTCGGCGGCGATTTCATGTGCGCGCTTCACAGTCGGTACATCCGATGAAAAGGTCTCCATCTGTAAAGACATCGCAAGATGATGGATGTCCTGCGAAACCAGGTTCCCCACAATCCCAGACAATGCGTGCCGGAGCTCGGCGGCCATCCGGGCCGGTGCGTCCGGCGCCCCCTCCCAACGCGCCCTGACATTGCCCGCCGCTCCCTGGGTCAGCATGACCGGGCAGCCATACTCGCTTTCCAGCAGATTTCGCGCGACACCGATCCAATCGGGTGAAATCGCCCGGTTGCCATGCCCCATCGCATTCGCATGCGCCGTGACGCGCAGCAGCAGGAGGCGTGGCGCACCGGTCGCGGCATCCGTGATCCGGAGAATGCCGATGCGCCGGTCGAGCGCTCCGTCCGCGCGGCGACGGTTCACCCCGATGTCCGCCTCTGCCCGTCCCCAGGCCGCCCGGACCGGCGAGAGGCCGCCGAGCGCCCTGTGTACGGCCATTTCGACCTGCCTGCACTGGAATTCAAAGTAGTCCGGCTCGAGGCTGATATTGGGCGCGGCATGTGTGTGGGAAAAGCAGAGCATCACATGGTCGCGTGGAATGTCCAGGATCGCGCCGATCCGGTCCCGCATGCGATTGGCGTC
>CAZNGQ010000353.1:0-2018 GCA_964572095.1 uncultured Oscillospiraceae bacterium | reverse complement strand
GGCTGATGCACGTCGGCAACCTGCGCACGGCCCTTTTCGAGTACCTGATCGCCAGGTCCATGGGCGGACAGTTCGTCCTGCGAATCGAAGACACCGACCAGGAGCGGCAGGTCGAAGGCGCGGTCGATATCATCTACAACACGCTTCGACAGGTCGGCCTGGTCCACGACGAGGGACCGGATGTCGGCGGACCGTACGGTCCCTATGTCCAGAGCGAGCGCCTGCCCCTGTACCGGACCCATGCCGAGCAGTTGGTCGAAACCGGGCACGCATACCGCTGTTTCTGCTCGCGTGAACGGCTCGAGCAGCTGCGCGAGGATGCGGGTGAATCCGGCAGCTTCGCCGGCGGTTATGACCGTCATTGCCGCAATCTTCCGGTGGATGAGGTCGAAGCCCTGATGGCGGCCGGCACTCCGTTTGTGATCCGGCAGAAAATGCCCCTGACCGGCAGCACGACCTTCGTCGATGCCGTCTATGGAAGCATCACGGTCGAAAACAGCGAGCTTGAGGATCAGGTGCTGCTGAAGTCGGACGGCTTCCCTACCTACAATTTTGCCAACGTCGTCGACGACCACCTCATGGCAATCACCCATGTCGTGCGCGGGTCGGAGTACCTGTCGTCGACCCCGAAGTACAACCAGCTCTACGCCGCATTCGGCTGGCCGGTCCCCACCTATGTGCACCTGCCCCTGATCCTCGGTTCGGATGGCAAGAAGCTGTCCAAGCGCCATGGATCCACCGGCTATCACGACCTCATCGCGGACGGCTATCTGCCCGAGGCGATCACCAACGCGATCGCGCTGCTGGGCTGGTGCCCGAAGGACACACGCGAGATCTTCTCACTAGAGGAACTTTGCGAAGCCTTCGCGATCGACGGTATCAGCAAGTCACCGTCTGTCTTTGATTACGCCAAGCTCGACTGGTTCAACGCCGCCTACATCAAGGCGCTCGAGCCCTCCCAGTTCGTTGAGCTGGCGCGCCGGTTCCTCCCGTCGTCCGTTCTCGGTGATCCGGAAAAGGAGCTGCTGGTCTTTGAGATGCTCAAGCCGCGGATCAGCCGCCTGACCGAAATCCCGGAGCGATTGGCCTTCATTGACCAGATCGGGGATTACGCGCTCTCGCTCTTTGAAAACAAGAAAAGCAAGTCGACCCTCGAGTCCGCCAAAGTCGTGCTGGACGATCTGATCCCGGTCCTGGCTGGTCTGCCGGGCTGGAACAAGGACCTCGTGCATGACGCGATCATCGCACGGGTCGAGCCGCTGGGCATGAAGACCGGGCAAGTTATGTGGCCGCTCCGCATCGCCGCTTCCGGACTGGAAGTGACACCGGGCGGCGCCATCGAGGTGCTGGTGCTGGTGGGACAGGCCGAGTCGCTCCGCCGTCTGGAGAGCGGCCGACAGCGTCTTTCAGCGGACGTGTGAGCTTCGCCTGATGGCATCGTTTTGCAAAGGAGCAGACAGATGAACGAAAACAAAAACAACCGACCGGCTGAGGAAGCCGCGGATAGCACCCCGATCGAGGGCAATCGCCATTTCATTCACGAACTGATCGACGAGGACCTGGCCGAGGGCGGCCGCTTTGCCGGCATGACCGTCCACACCCGTTTCCCGCCCGAGCCGAACGGCTATCTGCATATCGGCCATGCGAAGGCGATCTGCATCGACTTCGGCATCGCCGAGCAGTACAACGGCCTGTGCAACCTGCGGATGGATGACACCAATCCGAGCAAAGAGGACGTCGAGTACGTCGAGGCGATCAAGGAAGACATCCACTGGCTCGGTTTCGACTGGGGTGATCGCTTCTATTTCGCCTCCGACTATTTCGAGCAGATGTTCGGCTTCGCCTGCGACCTGATCCGCAAGGGCCTGGCATTTGTCTGCGAACAGACACCTGAGCAGATGCGGGAAAGCCGCGGCACCTTGACGACACCAGGCATTCCAAGCCCCTGGCGCGATCGCCCGATCGCCGAAAGCCTCGACCTGTTCGCACGCATGCGGGCCGGCGAATTTGCCGACGGC
>CAZNGQ010000352.1:0-2020 GCA_964572095.1 uncultured Oscillospiraceae bacterium | reverse complement strand
TCATCTACAACAACACCCCCCCGACCAACGTCGGGGTGGAGCCCGAGACTATCGCGCGGCTGGCCCGGATCGACAACATCGTGGGCGTCAAGGACAGCACGGGCGATTTCACCAACACCGAGGAGTATCTTCGTTTGACGCGCGGCATCGACGGCTTCGATGTACTGCTCGGCCGGGACACCTTGATCTACGCGGGTCTGTGCCACGGCGCGTCCGGGTCGATCGCCTCGACGGCCAACATCGCCCCGCGCATCGCGGCCGACATCTATGACAAGTTCGTGGCCGGCGACCATGCCGGCGCGCTGGAGGCGCAGTTCAAGCTCGCCCCGCTGCGCATCGCGACCAATATGGGGAGCTTTCCGGAGGTCATCAAGGAAGGCCTGATGATGCAGGGGTTCGCGGTCGGCAAGTGTCTCGAGCCCATCGCCGAGCTTCTTCCGGACCAGAAGGCGAAGCTGCGGCAGGTCTTGTTGGACATGGATCTGCTCCGATGATCCGGATGCATGAAAACGACAATGTCGCGGTCACGGTCGAGGCGATCGCGCAGGGCACGTTGCTGCCCGAAGGCGTGACGGCCGTCCAGGACACGCCCCAGGCGCACAAGATCGCCCTCGTCGACATCCCCCAGGGCGGGGCGGTCGTCCGGTATGGCGTGACCATCGGTTATGCCGTCCGGCCGATCCGGGCTGGTGACTGGATCTCCGAAAGCATGCTGGACCTGCCGGATCCTCCGGATGTGGACCGTATGACGTTCGGCACCAATCTGGTCCGGAATCTGCCGGAGGCGCCGGTTCGGACGTTCCTGGGCTACCGGAATCCCCGGGGCGGTTACGCCGGCACGCGCAACATCCTGGCGATCAGCACGACGGTCCAGTGCGTCACGGGCGTGCTGAACGTGGCCGTGGAAAAAATGAGGCGCGAGCTGCTCCCGAAGTATCCCCATGTCGACGGCATCCTGCCGATCAACCATGCCTACGGCTGCGGGGTCGCGATCAACGCGCCGGAGGCGGCGGTCCCGATCCGGGCGCTGCGTAACCTGGCCTGGAATCCCAGTTTCGGCGGTGAACTCATGGTGGTCTCGCTCGGCTGCGAGAAACTGACCGTGGACATGCTGGTGGACGCGGCGTACAACCGACCGGAGAATGTCGTCAACCTCCAGGATTATTCCGGTTTCGAGGCCATGCTGCAGGCGTTGATGGAGATGGCCGATCGCAAGCTCCAGCGGCTCAATGAGCGCCGGCGGGAGATTCTGCCCCTATCGGACCTCTGCATCGGCATGCAGTGCGGCGGGAGCGACGCGTTTTCCGGCATCACCGCGAATCCGGCCGCCGGGTATGCCTCCGACCTGCTGGTCCAGGGTGGTGCGACCGTCCTGTTCTCCGAGGTGACCGAGGTCCGTGACGGGGTGCACTTGCTGGCGGAGCGCTGTGTCGACGAGACCGTCGGCCGGAAGTTGGCTGCCGAGATGAAGTGGTACGACCGGTATCTGGAAGAAGGCCAGGTCAACCGCAGCGCCAACCCGACGCCCGGCAACAAAAAGGGCGGTTTGTCCAACATCGTCGAGAAGGCCATGGGCTCGATCGCCAAGTCCGGCACCTCCCCGATCGTCGAGGTGCTTTCCCCCGGCGAGCGGCCCGCACGGCACGGCCTGGTCTTTGCCGCAACCCCGGCCAGCGACATCGTCTGCGGCCCCATGCAGCTGGCGTCCGGCATCACATTGCAGGTGTTCATGACCGGTCGCGGGACCCCCTACGGCCTGGCGGCCGCGCCGGTGATCAAGGTCTCTTCGCGTACGGACCTGAAGGATCTGTGGAGCGACCTGATCGATCTCGACGCGGGCACGATCGCCACCGGCGATGCGACGATCGCCGAGGTCGGTACCGAACTGTTCCACTTGATCCTCGATGTGGCAAGCGGCCGCAGGCAATCCCATGCGGAGCGCTATCGACTGCACAACGACCTGTGCATCTTCAATCCGGCGCCGATCACCTGAGCACGGCACCCCTTGCGGTACTGCCCC
>CAZNGQ010000351.1:0-2023 GCA_964572095.1 uncultured Oscillospiraceae bacterium | reverse complement strand
TGGACGCCCTCGCCGCTGACATCCCTCGTGATCGAGGGATTATCCGACTTGCGGGCGATCTTGTCGATTTCATCGATGTAAATAATGCCTCGCTGGGCGCGCTCGATGTTGAAATCCGCATTCTGGATCAGGCGCAGCAGGATGTTCTCGACATCCTCGCCCACATAGCCGGCCTCAGTCAGCGCCGTCGCGTCGGCGATCGCGAACGGAACGTCGAGGATCCTGGCGAGGGTCTGGGCCAGGTAGGTCTTGCCGCAGCCCGTCGGCCCGATCATCAGGATGTTGCTCTTGGTCAGCTCGATCTCGTCGGTCTCCGCCGGCTGGGCCTTGCCCCGGCGCGCGCCCTTGGCCCGCGCCGCGCGGCGCTGCTCGCGCTCTTTGGCCTCCTGGTTGGCGTACACCCGCTTGTAATGGTTGTACACCGCGACCGCCAGGGAGCGCTTGGCGCGCTCCTGCCCGATCACGTACACATCCAGCGCCTCCTTGAGGGCGGCGGGGGATGGCAGCTCCTCGAGCGGCGGCGGGGGCGCACTGCTGTCCGCCGGGGTCTCGCCTCCATCGGTGTGGAGGATCTCGTCACAAAGCGATACGCACTCGTTGCAGATAAAGACGCCGGGGCCGGCGATCAGCCGTTCGACCTGGCTTTCGTCCTTGCCGCAGAAGGAGCACTCGATCCGCATCTGGTCGACATTGGACGAACGGCCGCCTTTTCCCTTGCCGCCTTTTCCGCCCTTGTCTCCGCTATCAGGCATTGGCTATCCTCTCTTTTCCATGACATGGTCGATCAGTCCGTAGGCCACGGCTTCTTCGGCAGTCATCCAGGTATCCCGGTCGGTGTCGACCGCGATCTTTTCAACCGGCTGTCCTGTCCGTTCGGACAGGATCTTGTTCAGTCGCTGACGGATGTGCAGGATGTGGGCGGCCGCGATCTGGATGTCGGACGCCTGTCCCTGTGCCCCGCCCGAAGGCTGGTGGATCATGATCTCGGCGTTGGGAAGCGCGAACCGCTTGCCCGGCGCGCCCGCCGCGAGCAGGAACGCGCCCATGCTGGCCGCCATGCCCATGCAGATGGTCTGCACGTCCGGCTTGATGTGCTGCATGGTATCGTAGATCATCATGCCCGAGGTGATCTCACCGCCGGGGCTGTTGATATAGAACTGGATATCCTTGTCGGGGTCGTCCGCCGCCAGGAAAAGAAGCTGTGCCGTCACCAGGCTGGCCGTGACGGAGTTGACTTCCTCGCTCAGCATGATGATCCGCTCCTTGAGCAGGCGGGAAAAAATATCGTAGGAACGCTCTCCCCTGTTGGTCTGTTCAACGACGATCGGTACCAGGCTCATATCCTTGTACGCTCCTTCCATACCGCAACGCCGGACAGGCACCCATCATGGCTCCCTCCGGCGGCGGTTCACGTTTGGTTTCACTATACACGCAATGTCAAAGAATGTCAAAAACATTGTGACCTGTCCGGTCAACCCGTTGAACGGACGGTCAGGCGTCCGCAGCAGCAGGGGCGGCCGGCTCGGTCGGGACGGCCGCGGCCGCCATGCGCTCGACGGTCTTGCGCACCGCGATGCTGTCCTTCACGTAGCTGTTCTCGCCAGGGGCCATGCGTCCGCGGATGTCCTCGGGCTTGAGGTTGTACATCTTGGCCATGCGCTCGATCTCTTCGTCGATCTCCGCGTCGGTCACCTCGGTCTGCTCGAGCTTGACGACGGCCTCGAGGACGAGGTTGGTGCGCACACGCTCGGCGGCGGGCTCACGGAGCCCCTCGCGGAATTCTTCCTTTGTCTTTCCGATGTACTGAAGATAGGTGTCGAGCTCGATGCCCTGGTAGCGCATCTCCATCGCCTGGTTCTCGATCATGCTGTCCAGCTCGTTCTCCACCATGACGTCCGGCACGTCGACCGTCGCGTTGGCGACGACCGCCTTGACGACATTGTTCTCGTATTCGGACTGCGCGCGGGCGACGGCGCCCTCTTCGCGCTTCGCGCGGATGCTCTCGCGGTAGGCCTCGAGCGTA
>CAZNGQ010000350.1:0-2029 GCA_964572095.1 uncultured Oscillospiraceae bacterium | reverse complement strand
GGGTCCATCACGCTGATCCCCATCCTGACCATGCCCGAGGACGACAAGACCCACCCGATCCCCGACCTGACCGGCTACATCACCGAGGGCCAGATCATCCTGTCCCGCGAGCTATACCGCAAGGGGGTCCGGCCGCCGATCGACGTGCTTCCGTCCCTGTCCCGGCTCAAGGACAAGGGCATCGGCAAGGGCAAGACCCGCGTCGACCACGCCCCGACGATGAACCAGCTGTTCGCGGCCTATGCCCGCGGCAAGGACGCCAAGGAGCTGTCCCAGATCCTCGGCGAGGCCGCGCTGTCGGAAGTCGACCGGATCTACGCGAAGTTCGCCGACGCGTTTGAAAACGAGTACGTCTCCCAGGGATTCACGACCGACCGTTCGATCGAGGAGACCCTGGCGCTTGGCTGGAAACTGCTGTCCATGCTGCCGCGCAACGAGCTCAAGCGCATCCGCGAAGAGCTGATCAACCAGTACTACATCGACGGGAAGGACGAGAAGACGAATGGCTGAGATCCGGGTCAACCCGACCCGCATGGAGCTGCTCCGCCTGAAACGGCGCCTGGTGACGGCGCGCCGCGGCCACAAGCTGCTCAAGGACAAGCGGGACGAGCTCATGAAGCGCTTTCTGCACATCGTCCGCGAGAACAAGAGGGCGCGCGAACGCATGGAAACCTTGCTGACGGCGGCCTACCGGGAATTCGTCCTGGCGCGCGCGATTCTGCGCCGCGAGACGGTCGAGCAGGCGCTCATGCTGGGCAAGCCCCCGCTCGAGATCCGTGTCAGCACCGTCAACATGATGAGCGTGGAAGTGTCCACGTTCGAGCAGCCCCCCGCGGAGGAAAACCGAATGTCCACCCCGCCCTACGGCATGGCGGGGACGTCGGGAGAGCTCGACGCCGCGATTGCTTCCCTGTATGAGGCCTATCCGATCATGCTCAGCCTGGCGGAAAACGAGAAAGCCGCCCAGCTGCTGGCCGACGAGATCGAGCGGACCCGCCGCCGGGTCAATTCGCTGGAGTACATCCTGATCCCGCAGCTCACCGCGACCATCCGCGGCATCACGATGAAACTGGAAGAAAACGAGCGCGGCAATCTGGTCCGCCTCATGAAGGTCAAGGACATGATGGTCCGACAGGCCATCCGGGCCGCCCGAAAGGCACAGGGCCTCGACTGAACCGGAGGAGGGTCCCCATGGAAGTCCGATACGCTCACTTGCGCCCCGCGCAGATCGTCGAACGCCGTGAAGCCTGTCCCGTCGCCTACATCCCGATCGGGACGATCGAGTGGCACGGGTTCCACAACCCGGTCGGCGCGGACACGTTCCAGGCGGAGGGCCTGGCGCTCCGCTGCGCGGAGCTGGGCGGCGGGCTGGTGTTTCCGCCGCTCTGGTACGGGGAGAACCGCAGCGAGGCCCTGATGGAGGCCAACGCGGCCGACCGGGAGGACATCAGCGCGGGGATGGGCCTGCCGGCCGGGAACTTCGATCCCGGGAGCTTTCCCTTCAACGCGATGGAACAGACCCAGGCCTACAACCACTTGCTCCTGCATCTGCTGGCGCAGGCCGACAGCCTGGGGTTCCGGGTAGGCGTGCTTGTCGCGGGCCATTATCCACTGATCGACCACGCGCGGGCGGCCGTTTCCCAGTATGCCCAGCGCGTCATGAAAAAACCGGACCGGATGCTCCCCTGGGCGGTGGTGGACTACCAGATGGTTCTGGATACCTACAAAAATGCCGGCGACCACGCCGGCGCCTGGGAGACCTCGCACATGCTCGCGCTGATGCCGGAGACCGTCGACCTGTCCGTGCTGCCGCCCAGGGGCGAGAAGCTGACCGGTGTCCTCGGCGCCGTGCCACCCCATGAGGCGACCGCCGCGTTCGGGCGCGAGACCATCGAGGCCGCCGCTCATGTGGTCGTGCAGGAAGTCCGGCACCGCCTGGAGCACCCGGAGCTCTACCGGGGACACGGCAGGTCTCTGCTCGAAGGACTGTGGCGCAAAGGCTGACAACTCCACGGAGGCCATTATGCCG
>CAZNGQ010000349.1:0-2041 GCA_964572095.1 uncultured Oscillospiraceae bacterium | reverse complement strand
CTGGCGTCTTCCCCAAGCAGATATCCCTTTTCGGAAAAGAACAGGGACGTGATCGCCATCAGTTCATCGATGGAATAATCCTGAAACTCGAGCACGGTTGGAAACCGGGAACGAAGGCCCGGGTTGCTTGTCAGGAAAGCGTCCATCTCGTCGGTATACCCGGCCAGGACCACGACAAGCCGGTCCCGGTTGTCGTCCATGTCCTTGACGAGCGTATCGATCGCTTCCTGTCCGAATCCCTGTGACGAACCCACATCGTTGATCAGGGAGTAGGCCTCATCGATGAACAGAACGCCATCCATGGCCTCGCGCAGGCGTTCGCGCGTCTTCTCGGCCGTTTGGCCGACATAACCGGCCACCAGTCCGCCGCGGTCGGTCTCCACCAGATTCCTGGTCCGCAAAACGCCCATCGACTGGAAGAGCTCCGCGATGATCCGGGCCATCATGGTCTTGCCTGTCCCGGGGCTCCCCTTGAAGACCATGTGCAGCGATTGCCCCCGGCCGGTGTCCAGCCCGGCCTCTTTCCGGGCCGCCGCCATTCTCAGCTGGGCATGGAGTCCGCGCAGAAATCCTTTGATGTTGTCGAGGCCGATAATCGGAGCCAGGCGTTTTTCCAGGTCGAATCCGGTTTCCCCTCTGGGGTCTTCGGATGTGAAGTCCGAATCCTCCAACGTGATCAGTGCCTCGCCGGTAACCGGATTGTCCACGATCCGCATGCTTTGGCGACGTATGGCGTCTTCCAGTACCATCCGGCACAAATGGGTGTTGCTGCGAACGGAATCTCCCGGGCGGTTGCGCGACTTGATCGCGTCTTTGGCAGCGGCTCCGCCGACTTCGGAAATCAGGAATCCCCTGCTTGATATCATCTTGCGGAGGATCTCCAGCAGTTCGTCGTTCGAATAGTCCGACAGGGAGAGAACCGTCGGGAAGCGTGCTTTCAAACCCGGATTCTGTCGGAGCAGCTGGTCGATTCCCCTGCTGTAGCCGGTCAGGGAAACCGCCACCGAACGATCGTACTGCTCCATCAGGGTATCCAGGGTGTCCAGCGCTTCCTTTTCATGCGCATTGGCGTTGTTGGCTCCGGATGAAAGGAACGTATGGGCTTCATCGATGACCAGCATGCCGCCAAGAGCGGTCTGGAATACTTCCGTCGTCTTCTTGGCCGTCTGGCTGGTGTATTCGGACACCAGCCCGGCTTTGCCGATCTCGACCAGCTGACCCTTCTCAAGAAGGCACAGATGTTTGAACAGCCTGGCAGCGATTCGTGCGACCGTTGTTTTCCCCGTTCCGGGAGATCCGGCGATGACCAGATTGATGCTGGAGGCGGCGTCGACTTTGTGTCCCGCCGCCGTACGTTTTTTTGCCGCGGCGGATTGCTTGACAAATCCGCGCAGAAAATCCTTGACATTGTCGAGACCGACCAGACTGTCAAGTTCTTTCTCCAGGTCAAATGGCGTCACATCCACGGGCGCCGCCACCGGCTTGCCGGCCGCTGCTTGCGGTGCGGCAGCATGTCGAGTAGATGCGCTCTGCACAGGTGATCCGTCTGTATAAAAATCCCGAAGGATGTCTCCCATGGCATAGGTGACGCTGGAACTGGGTGACCGTGTCTTTTTCCGCTGTACTTCCATCAGCCGGGTCTTGGCAAACAGGTCGCCCTGGGCGGAGGCGAGTCCATACCAGTACATCGCCTGGTCCAGATCCGGTTTGGTATCCTCGCCCAGTTCAAATCGTAAACCCAGTTTGCATTGGGCTTCCGCGCTGCCTTGATAGGCTTTCTCTTTCAGTGATGACAAAGCTTCATTGGGTTCCGCCATAGAATCACTCCACCGTTCAAATGGGATTGAGTTCGATGTTTCGATCACTATGAATTATAACCGATTGCCGCAGCTGCGCATGCAGTTCCTTGCCCGCTCGGAACTGCCCCGTTTCGATCTCACAATAAACAAAGATGCCGTCAGCATCTTGCGATCCTGACGGCATCTTCTGGTCGGAGTGACAAGACTTGAACTTGCGACCTCTTGCACCCCAAGCAAGCACT
>CAZNGQ010000348.1:0-2055 GCA_964572095.1 uncultured Oscillospiraceae bacterium | reverse complement strand
GATCTGCGGCCGGATGTCGGCCAGGATCAGATGCCCCTTGCTTCGGGCGACCTGGTCGCGGAGTTTGATCAGCAGGCCCAGGATGGCACTGGACAGGTGGTCGACGTTGCCGAAACCCATGATGAGGATGCGGCTGGGGAAGGCGTCGGGCAGCTGCGAGAGTTCGTCGCCGACCTGGACGATGGAGAGTTCCTCGAGGATCTTGCGGTCGGCGAATTCGACGAAAGCTTCAAGGTCGTGCTCAGCGGTGCAGTCAATGCAACCATCCTGGAAAGCGAAGCAGAAACCACGATCCTCAACGACGACACCGGTGTCTCGATCGCTCTGGTCGGTGCCGCCGAGCAAGCCGAAGGCAACACCGGCACGACGAACTTCATCTATCGTGTCGAGCGCGTCGGTGACCTGGCAGCAACGACCGTCGCCTGGAATGTTTATGGCACGGGCGACTACCTGGCCGGTATCGACGACTTCGTCGGCGCTACCTTGCCGGCCGGTACGCTCAGCTTCGCCAACGGTGTCAGCGAGTTGTTCATCACGGTGGGGGTGACCGGTGACGATACCTACGGTCCGGATGAGTCCTTCCGTGTCGTGCTCTCGGGCAATGACAACCTGATCAACCGCGAGGTGGTCAGCGTCATCGGCAACGACGACAGCCTGGTCGGCATCTCGAGCATGACGCCGTCGCTGGTCGAAGATGATGCGGGCAACCGTGCCTTCGTCTTCGCGGTGACGCGTACTGGCGAACTGGGGCAAACCGCCCTGGTCGACTGGGTTGTCGAAGGTTCGGGCGGCCATCCGGCGGATGCGAACGATTTCGGCGGCAGCCTGCCGTTCGGTAGCGTCAGCTTCGCGGCCAACCAGAGCGTGGCCATGGTCACGGTACTGGTCAGCGGGGATCTCGCGGCGGAAACCGACGAAACCTTCCACGTGGCCCTGTCCAGCGCGACCGGTAGTGGCGTGAGCATCGATCCGACACGCGCAGAAGCTTCTGCAACCATCGTCTCCGACGATAGCGTGTTCTTTGTGACCGCCGGTGTCGATGGCAATGTCGATTCCTCGCTGAATCTGGATGGCGGTGCTGGAACCGGCTTCGACAGCGTCTATCTGGATGCCGCCGATGCCGTCTTTGATCTGAGCGCCATTACAGGCTTCCAGAATATCGAGAGCATCGATATATCCGGTTACGGTGCCAACACCTTGAAGCTCGATGTGAATGCACCGGGAGGATCGGTTGTCCTGGCCGGTTTGTTTAACCCGGATGCGGCCGATGGCTTCTCGGTGGAAACCCAGCTGCTGATCAAGGGCGATGCCGACGACCAGGTCGACCTGAAGTGGACCGAAGGCTGGAGTGTCGATGGTTCCATCAATATCGATGGCACCGATTACGCTCGCTGGAACAACGCCACCGTCCAGTTGCTGATCGATACAGAGATTCAGGTGGTGCATTCGGCCCCTACGCCGTGATCACTGTATTAATATAGTTCGGCCCTGATCGACAGGCCCGTACCCCGAGGGTACGGGCCTGTTTTTTCCGTTAGCAGAGGTTTGATAGATGTTGTCAGAAGCACTTGCGCTGCATCAGAACGGCCAGCTCGATGAGGCTCGCCAGCGCTATGAAGCGGTCTTGGCGGCGCAGCCGGAACACCCCGAAGCGTTGCACCTGCTGGGGGCGCTCAATCTTCAGCAAGGCGATGCGGAGCGGGCGGTCGAGTTGATCGAGCGGGCCATTGCGCTGAGTCCGGACAACCCGGTTTATTACGGCAACCTGGCTAATGCCCTGCACCAGACAGGCGATGATGAGGCGGCATTGCTACGTCTCGATAGTGCTGCCGCGCGTTTCCCCGAACATGCGGAAACGCATTACAACCGTGGCATCGTCCTGGCATCGCTCAAGCAGGCCGAGGCAGCGGTTGCCGCATTCCGCGAGGCGACGCGCCTGGCGCCGAAACATGCGGCGGCTTACTACAATCTTGGCAATGCCTATTTGCACCTGGCCTCGCATCGCGAAGCTGCCGATGCCTACCTCATGGCCACGCAGCTGCGCCCCAAGTATGT
>CAZNGQ010000347.1:0-2058 GCA_964572095.1 uncultured Oscillospiraceae bacterium | reverse complement strand
AAAGGGCCTCATTCTCAGGACGGACATCGCAGCCGTTCCTCCGATGATCAGCGACGAAAGCAAACTCCACCAGGTTCTTCTGAATCTGCTATCGAACGCCGTCAAGTTCACGGACCAGGGAGAGGTGAGCCTGACCGTGTCTAGCGCGGGTCAGGTCGGCGATGATGCACGAATCCTGTTCGTCGTGACAGACACGGGCCCGGGGATATCATCCAGCGATCTGCCGCATATATTCGACAAGTTCCGACAGGTCGACGGTTCGACCACGCGCAGACATGGCGGAACCGGACTGGGTCTGGCCATCTGCCAGGAGCTCGCCCATTTGCTGGGAGGCGGCATCTCGGTCGAGTCGACGCCAGAGATAGGCAGTAGGTTCACACTGGCCTTGCCCGTTCGCCCGGCCGCGGCGACGCCACAACCGCGACCTACTCCCCCCAGGCTATCCGCGCCCGCACAAGCCCCCGCTTCCAGCAGTGCCCGCGACAGCGCCGGGAACGGAACGAATCGCTTGAGACCAACGATCTTGGTCGTAGACGATGATCCCAGCGTGCGAACGCTTCTGGCCGATTACCTGGAGAAAGAAGGGTACCGCGTTATCACGGCCGAAGGCGGTCACGAGGGCATACGACTCGCGCGAGAGCACCTGCCCTTCGCGATAACATTGGATGTGCTCATGCCGGACTTGGATGGATGGGAAGTCATCCGCCAACTCAAGGCCGATACGCGCACGCACGACATCCCCGTAATCATGGTCTCGGTCAGCAACGACCAAGCCACGGGGATCGCCCTGGGCGCTACCAGTTTCCTGGTTAAGCCGGTTGATCGCCAACTGCTCGTCGGCGAACTCCAGAAGATCGCGCTCCTGCGCCAGGTCAGGCATGTCATGGTGGTGGATGATGATCGAGCCACCCGCGACTATCTGGCCGCGACGCTCATGGAGCGGGGATACCGTGTGTCGATCGCCGACGGCGGACGCCAAGCGCTGGAACAACTGAGCAGTGTCCAGCCCGACGTGCTTGTCCTCGACCTGATGATGCCGGAAATTGATGGCTTCCAGGTGCTCGAGAAGCTGCGTGGCGAAGCCGCGACTCGTAACCTGCCGGTCATCGTGGCCACAGCAAAGGATCTCTCTCCGGTCGAACGGGCGTTCCTCGATCGCTCCGCCCACCGAACAATAGCCAAGGGCGCCGTCGACAGCGATCAGATCCTCAAGGATCTGGAGACTGTACTGCACCAACTGCGCAGACGCGGCACGATGGGAAACATGGATGACCGACGGATCGTACTGGTGGTCGAGGACAATGACGTCGCCGCGCTCCAGATCCGCTCAACGCTCGAAGATCATGGGTACATGGTCATGGTGGCGCGCAGCGGTACCGAGGCAATGGAGTGCATCGAGCGGTCGCTGCCGGATGCCCTGATTCTTGACCTCATGATGCCAGGCATGGACGGATTCCAGGTACTCGACACAATCCGAGCCACGGCATGGACCGCAGCCCTTCCCGTGCTGGTACTGACAGCCAAGGAACTTACCCAAGCGGAACGAGACCGGTTGTGCGCAGGCAAGGCCGAACAGCTCTTGCAGAAGGGCAGCGTCGACCGTGACCAACTCGTCGAGAATGTAAGGCGGCTGTTCCAGCCTGTGGCTGCCCCTTCGGTGCAGGCGATCGTGAACGAGCCTGCCGCCAGCGTACCATCCGCGGACGCAGCTTCGGCCAGCCCAGAAGCGCCAAGGACAAAGACCGTCCTGATCGTCGAGGATCACGCCGACAACCTGTTCACAATCGCGGCTATCCTGAGCGAGCTTGGATGCGAGTACCTCGAGGCTCGGGACGGGCTGGAAGGCGTACGCATGGCCCGGCTGCACCGGCCAGGACTGATTCTCATGGACATACAGTTGCCGGTCTTGAGCGGGGTCGACGCGACAAGCGCCCTGAAAATGGATGCTTCAACCGCTGATATCCCGATTGTCGCGCTAACGGCGAAGACCATGAAGGGTGATCGGGAGCGGATTCTGGCCGCCGGATGCGACGACTATGTCTCCAAGCCAATCGAACC
>CAZNGQ010000346.1:0-2060 GCA_964572095.1 uncultured Oscillospiraceae bacterium | reverse complement strand
GGGCCTGCGATGGCCGGTCCGGGGCTTTTTCGACGCCTCCGGTACTCGGGCTTGTGTGTTGTAAAGGAGAACCAACGATGGAACTGGACAAAAGAAACGCCTGGTCGGAGTTTTTCGCCAGTTACAACCAGGCGCTCGGCTCCTATTTCGACGCCGAGCTGGCTGGAATCGAGGACGTCGAGATCATGGACGCCCCGGGATTCGACGATGCGGTCCGGAACAGCGTCATGAACAGCATGCAGGCATGGTATTCCTTGCCGCTCGACCACGCGGGCGGCCTTTCGCCGGAACGGATGATCGACCGGATCGATTCCCTGGACGAGGCGATGGAGGTGTTTCGGATCGCCGCCACGCAATGCGACGAGGAACTGCCGGATCTCCTGCGTGACAAGCTCGGTTCCTTTGGCGTCCAGGCGGTCGACCGCCTGCTCCCGCTGGTCTTTACCGCGTCCTGGGACGCGGTGGAGGAAACCGCGGAGGAGCGCCCGGACGACATGATGGCATCGGCGGCGGCTCTTCGCTTGCTGGGGGAGTGGGGCGCCGGCGATACGCAGGAGCTGATTCTGTCCCGGTACATCACCGTCGAGAATCCGGACGAGATGATCTCCGAGGCGTTTGTCTCCTACTGCACCGGCATCGGGCCGTCCGCGGCACCGCAGCTGACCCACGTGCTGCTGTCGGCTTCCGCAGCCGGGAACCGGTTGTCCGGACCCTACGAGTATGTGATCATCGCATTGGCCGACGTCGGCCGCATGCAGCCCTCCGACAGCGTTTTTCTCTGCCTTCGCGACTGTTTCCGCAAAATGGAGCGCAAGGTCATCGGAGCCATCTGCCTGGGCGACTACGGGGACGGGCGAGCCATACCGGCCCTCAAGGGGTATATCGACCGCCATGACGACCAGATCGACCGTCAGCTCTTTTACGAAATCCTCTCCTCGATCAAGCGGCTTGGCGGGGACATCTCCGACATCCGTGACCCTTTCGGCGACTTCGGAACCCGCAAGGGAAGCCCGAAGCAATGAGGCCCGCCGATGCGGGGATCTGATCCTGGAATTTCTCGTCTCGAAACGGGTGGAACCGATTGACACCAGCGTTGTGAATTCGATATAATCTGACCTGCATTCGCCAGACGCGGGATTAACTCAGTGGTAGAGTGTCACCTTGCCAAGGTGAAAGTCGCGAGTCCGAATCTCGTATCCCGCTCCAGCAAGGACCGCCTGCAAAGGCGGTCCTGTTCGTTTTTCGGCACATCGCCGGATATGGTAGAATGATCGGACAACAGACCCGCCGCCGGCCGCCGCCCGGCCCTGGCGGGGGATGTGCGGGCGGCTTTTCTCCCGGAGGCGGCATCTTGTCAACCTACGTGACCTTAAAGGACATCATCGAAGAATTCGAGTTGGAGGTCGTCTCCGCGTACGGCAAACCGGAGGAGATCCGGATCGCCGTTGCCGACGTTACACGGCCGGGATTGCAGCTAGCCGGCCATTTTGCCCACTTCGGCCCGGACCGTATCCAGATGATCGGGAACATGGAGACCGCATACCTCGCCTCGCTTTCCTCCGAGGAGCGGTATGAGCGGATCGACGCGCTGTTCTCGCGCGGGATCCCCTGCATGATCCTGACCCGGCATCACGACATTTTTCCCGAGATGGAACAGTGCGCGAAAAAGTACTCGATCCCGCTGCTCCGCACGACGGAAATCACGTCGGAGTTCATGAGTTCGCTCATCAAGTACCTCAATGTCGAGCTCGCGCCCCGGGCATCGCTGCACGGCGTGCTGGTCGAGGTTTACGGTGAGGGCATCCTGATTCTCGGCGAAAGCGGCGTCGGCAAGTCCGAGACCGCGCTGGAAATCGTCAAGCGGGGGCATCGCCTGATCGCGGACGATCTGGTCGAGGTGCTCCGCGTCTCCGACACCACCCTGCTGGGACGCGCGCCCGAGATCATCCGCCACCTGATCGAGATCCGCGGCGTCGGCATTCTGGATGTCAAGGAACTCTACGGCGTCTCCTCGGTCAAGATGCAGGAGAACATCCATTTCGTCATCAACCTGGAGCTCT
>CAZNGQ010000345.1:0-2061 GCA_964572095.1 uncultured Oscillospiraceae bacterium | reverse complement strand
CGATATTGAAGTCGTATCCGGTCACGGTGGCGCGCCACGCGCCGACGGCGATTTTCCAGGTGTCGATCTCAATATAGTGCCGGAGCACGTCAGGTCGATCAGACGGCAGGTTCGCGCGCGGCTCGTCTGCGACGTCAGTATCCAACGCCGCGGCGAGCGCGTTTGCGTGCGTGATCGTGTGGTGCACGCACGGCGGCTCCCCGTGCGCGTGGTAATGCGGACCGCCGTACAGCAGCCCGCCGTGCGTACAGGCGGCCATCAGCCGGGTGTTGCGCAGCGCCGCTTCCGCGAACGATGGGTGCGCGTCGCGCAGCGACAGGTACGCGCCCTGGCACCCGTCGGATGTCCGGCTGCCCCAGTAGGTCCACTTGTTGTTGCGTGAACCGAAGCTGTTGTCCCACGCGCCGTCCGGCAGCATGAAATCCAACTGTCGGAGCAGGATGTCTCGAAGCCGTTCCAGCATGGACGTGTCGTTCACCGCAAGCGCGTAACGAACCAGCGCCGGCACCGATTCCTCGACATCATACCCGATGTCGACCGGGCGGCAGCCCCGCGGGGTCACGAGATCATGCGGCTGTCCTTCGCCGTACAGCAGACCGTCGGCTGTGAAGTGCGCCATGCCATAATGCGCCAGCCTCCGGGCGCGGCTGTGGTAGGAGTCGTTGTGGAAGTAGTCACCCAGCAGCTCCAGCGCGGCTGCATTTGTCACCGGGTAGTTGATGTTGGTCGGGGTCTTCTCGTCCAGATTGTCATACAGCCATTTCCCCATGAGAGCCAATCGGGCCTCCCATCGGGCTTTCGACCCTGTATCCAGCAAGTGACTGTACTTCGACAGCGCCTCGACCAGTCCAATCGCCGAAAAGACCGTAATTCCGCGCCACTCGCTGTTCGGGTCATTGTACAGGCCGCCATCCTCGCACAACAGGTTGGCCTGCCAGTCGAACAGCCTTGTCGCGGCGTCGAGGTACCGCGCTTCGCCGGTACGGTCCGCGAGAAGCATCAGGGGATAAATGGCGTTGTCGCCGCGGCCATGCATCAGTTTGCAGGCCGGGCAGAGGATGCCGCCATCGAAACGCGGGTCGCCGGTGCCGTGCATCTGGAGGGTGACCAGCCGGTCGCACCAGGTTTTTAGAAGGTCGAAGTAGAGGTTTGGCATGGTAGCCTCCGATCGGTTTCTATCTTCTGCCATTTATTGTACCTTCTCAAAATGATCCGAGCTGCATGCAGAGACTTTTTAGCAGTACTCATGCGCCGCCAAGTTTTCTCAAACCTCCGGGATACACATTTTTGGCACCCTCAATCATCGTTTCATACACATTTTCCGCACCATCACGAGCGCAGCCGCGCTGTATACTTGCATAAGAACGCGAAAAGGAGCCCGAAAATCATGATGCCGAACGGATATCCTTCCCGAAAAGATGCCGAAACCCTGCTGACCTGGGCCGAAGCCCAGAATCCCGGCCTCTGGGCGGATCACAGCCGCGTTGTCGCGCGTGTCGCGGAAACGATCGCCATGCACTGCGGGATGGATGGCGACAAGGCCTATGTCCTGGGCCTGTTGCACGATATCGGGCGTCACGAAGGGACGCGGGACCTCCACCACCTTCTCGCGGGTTACAACCTGTTGCATCGGGATCACTACGATGTCGCCGCGCGGATCTGCCTGACCCACTCGTTTCCCTGCCAGGATATCCGGGCATACAAGGGAAAGCTTGACAGCACAGAGGCGGAAATCGCTTTTCTCAAGTCGGAACTGGCGGCCATCCAGTATGATGACTACGACCGCCTGATCCAACTCGGCGATGCGCTCGGATCCGCCCAGGGCGTGGTCCTGATCGATGTGCGTGTCCTGGATGTCATCCGCCGTTACGGATTCAATGGATTCACCCTGAGAAAACTGGACGCGATCTTTTTACTAAAGAGCCGGTTTGACAGCCTGGCAAACATGAATCTTTGCGATCTGTTCCGCGAGGAAATCTGCCGCAACTGCATCCGCTGACCGAGTCTGGAGGGCCTTATACCCGCGATCGTGTATCACCTTTATGTGGCAAAAATGTACGC
>CAZNGQ010000344.1:0-2077 GCA_964572095.1 uncultured Oscillospiraceae bacterium | reverse complement strand
CCGGTGTGAGCTGCGTTGCCGTCTCCGGCATCTCGTTGGGCTCGTCCTGCATCAGGATATCTTCCGTCAGATATTCGACGGCCACATCGTCCAGATAGTAATTGTTCGTTACAGAGGTATTCGTCGTGACGGCACAGACGTGCAGCTCGGCGAATTGAACAGAGGTGGCAGTCGCTATATAACTGGCTTGCTGCCAGCCATCGGTATCTTCGTTATAGGCTCCGATAAATTCCGAGTAATCGATCTCGGGGTAATACAGCCAGACCTCCATCCAATCGTTCGCTTCCAAGCCTTCCGCGTCCGTGTTGGTTATTTTGTAATAAAAGCTCACCATGGGAACGCCCTCTTCGGGATCGATTGCAAAGAGCTGGATCAATTCAGTATCAGCATACCCCGAAGCGGAACCGCCCGGGGCAAACATTCCCTCGGCGCCGTCGCTCAGATGGGCTGCATAATCGCCGCTGCGGACCACTTCGTCCTGCACAACAGGATACTGACCACTCGGCCCCACATCCCAGCCTGTAAAATCTCCCGTCTCAAAACCGCCGTTGACGATCGCTGCGCCGATATTTTCTTCCCGGACCAGGATATCATAGCGGCCTGTGGAATCCTCCGTGACGCTTTCATTATATTGATCATAATGCATCACCCGGATATAGTAAGTGCCGCTTGCGTCGCAAGTCCACAAAACACCGGATCCAAGGCCCGCAAAATCATCGCTCCAGGCGATGGGAACCCCTGCCGGGTCAGCATAGAGATCCACGACGGTATCCATCCACTCTTCATCCTCACCCGCAGGGTAGAGATTGCGGGTCAATATGCGGTACAGCTGCCCTGCTTCCGCCGTAAAGGAAAACCAGTCCGTGTCGGTCTCGGGCATGATCCAATAGTGCTCAAGCGCTTCACCTACCACGAGAGGCGTGGCCGTCTCCGGCGTGTCGTTGGGCTCGCCAAGATAAGGCGAATCCTCTTCCGCCGGAGGGACCGGCGGCCGGTGGTTTCTGTTGCCGCCGGTATTGCCCGGCGTTGCAGGCACTTCCACGACGATGGTGCCCGACTCGTCGGTCCGGGTCGTGCTGTTGGTGAGCACCGACTGCACAGCCTGGGTCACCTGCTGGGGCGTCACCTGCCTGCCGCTTTCCGCCTGGGCGGAAATGGCGGCGGCGATCTGCCTGGCCTGTTCCTCGGTCACAGCGCCCTGGACCACGACAATATCCTCGAAAGTCTCGCCGTCGGGCTGGGCATCGCCGCCCTGTTCATCCACGAGCAGATTGTTGTTGAAAAGGATCGATGTATAAATGGTCGTGCCGTCGGCGGCCAGGACACGGACTTGGGTCCCTTCCTTGGTGACCACCAGACGGATGATCAAGGAATTCTCCATGGTGACGGTGTGGGAGCCGCCGCCGTTGACATAAACGACCGACAGTGCAGACAAATTCTGCAGCGTTGCGTCTCCTTCCCCCACTTCTTCGTCGATGGTGATGTCGCCCACGTAAATCTTATCGCTGAGGATATCGCCGGACACCTTGACGAATACATCCTCCCGGACGATGGTTTCCCTCGCCAGGATCTGGCCGATCAGCGTAACGGCTTCCGCTCTGGTGAGCGTCCCCAGGGGCGCCAGCAGACCGTTGGCGTGGCCTCTCATATAGCCTTTGTTAAGGGTGATGGCTACGCCTTCTTCTGCCCAGGCTTCAACGTTTTCCCGGTCCGGATAGGCGTCCAGCACATCCTTGCCGGTCATGCCTGCTTTCGGAAGAAACCGGGACAGCATCAGCGCCGCCTCCTGGCGGGTGATCACGTCGTCGGGAGAAAACGTCGTGACGCTCGTTCCTTTGATGTAGCGCACATAGCCGGCTTTGGCCAGCTCCTCGCTGAACCAGTCCGACTCTTTGACGTCGGAAAAGGCCAGCTGCACCTTGTTTTCGGAGCGAAGCTGAAGCGCGTTGTTCACCATGCTCACGAACTCGGCCCGGCTGACGGCCCGCTCCGGTAAAAATCTTCCGTCGGGATAGCCCCTGACATAGCCGTCGGCTACAGCTTTTTCGACAGCTTCCCGTGCCCAGTGGCCCTCGAT
>CAZNGQ010000343.1:0-2090 GCA_964572095.1 uncultured Oscillospiraceae bacterium | reverse complement strand
CGCTGATCTTCATGGAGGGCCTCCTGTGTTCGATTGCTCAAAGTGGTGATTTATTATATAACAATCCGCTCTGGAATTCATCCAGCATGCAGGTGAGCATCGCGAGTACCGCAGGCCCGGCCGTCTCGGTCCGCAGGATCCGCCGGCCGAGCGTCACGGGCCGGATCCCCGCGGCGATCGCCGTCGCCGCCTCGCCGCCGTCGAATCCGCCCTCAGGTCCGATCAGGAACGCAATGCGGGGGCGTGTCGCCGGAGCGTCTCCGGTGCGGAATTCCTCCAGCAGGGAGCGGATGGACCGGTCGCGTTCGCTTTCCCATGGCAGGAAGGCCAGGTCGGCGCCTCCCGCCAGCCGGCAGGCTTCGGCAAACGGGACCGGCCCGCCCACCTCCGGCACCCGGCCGCGCCCGCATTGCCGCGCGGCTTCCCGCGCGATGCGCCGCAATCGGTCGACCTTGGCCGCCGTTCCGCGGTCGCCCGGCTCCCACCGGGACACGCTGCGGGAACACGCGACGGGCACGATCCTCGTCACGCCGAGTTCCACGGATTTACGGACGATGTCGTCCAGCTTGTCCCCTTTCGGGATGCCCTGGTACAGGATTGCTTCGTAGACCGGCTCTGCCGTGTTGTCCGTGACGCTCTCGACCCGGGCTGTGATCCCGTCGCGGGACAGGCTCTCGATGACGCATTCGTGGTCGCGCATCGCCCCGTCGCACAGGATGAACCGGTCGCCTGGCCTCATCCGCAGCACATCGCGCGCATGACGCGCGTCGTCGTCGTCCAGCCGGACCTCCGTCGTTTCCGGAGACAGCTGCCGTTCCGTGAAAAACCGTGTCATGACGCCCTCCGCCGTTTGTGTTCCATCGCCCGTATTGTAACGGAAAAACCGCCCGGCGTCATATGTGATTCGCGGCTCGAATGTTGGATATGAACCAATATTCGGATTGCGAATCACATAACGTCGGGCGGTTTTGCGCAAGGTTTCCGTCAGGGAATCAGAAGCCGGTTTTTACTGGATGCCGGGGATCTTGGGCAGGGTGGCAAAGCCCACTTCCAGCTCCGCGTCGGTCGGGATGTAGTCGTTCATCTTGCCGGCTTTGTAGTCCATGTAGGCCTGCAGATCGTAGTTGCCGGTTCCGGTCAGTCCGAAGAGGATGGTCTTGGCCTCGCCGGATTCCTTGCAGCGCAGGGCCTCGTCGATGGCCGCGCTGATGGCGTGGGCGGATTCCGGCGCGGGCAGGATGGTCTCCACACGGGCGAACAGGGTCGCGGCGTCGAACACCTTGGACTGCTCGACCGAGATCGCCTTGTCCAGATACCCGTCATGGTACAGTTTGGACAGCAGCGGGCTCATACCGTGGTAGCGCAGGCCGCCGGCATGGTTGGGCGACGGCATGAAGCCGCTGCCCAGCGTGTACATCTTGGAGAGCGGGGTGACCTTGCCGGTGTCGCAGAAGTCGTAGGCATACTTGCCGCGGGTGAACGAGGGGCAGGACGCGGGCTCTACGGCGATAAAGTAAGGATGCTGACGGCCCGCGAACTTGTCCGCCATAAAAGCGGACATGAGCCCGCCAAGGTTGGATCCGCCGCCGGCGCAGCCGATGACGATGTCCGGATACTCGTCCACGAGCTCCATCTGCATCTTGGCTTCGAGGCCGATGATGGACTGGTGGAGCAGGACCTGGTTCAGCACCGAGCCCAGCACATAACGGTAGCCTTCGGAATGGGTCGCCAGCTCGATCGCTTCGGAGATCGCGCAGCCAAGGCTGCCGCCGGTGCCGGGATTGTCGGCGAGGATCGCGCGGCCGACCGCGGTCGTCTCGCTCGGGCTGGCGATGACGTTGGCGCCGAATGTCTCCATGACCGCCTTGCGGTAGGGTTTCTGCTGGGACGACACCTTGACCATGAAAACCGTGAGGTCGAGCCCGTAATACGCGCAGGCCATCGACAGCGCGGTGCCCCACTGGCCGGCGCCGGTCTCGGTCGTGATGCGCGTGATGCCCTCGGCCTTGTTGTAATACGCTTGGGCGACGGCGGAATTCAGCTTGTGGCTGCCGGAGGTGTTGTTTCCCTCGAATTTGAAGTACAGCCTG
>CAZNGQ010000342.1:0-2112 GCA_964572095.1 uncultured Oscillospiraceae bacterium | reverse complement strand
ACGTGGATCTCGATGTAGAGATCGCCGTACGGGCCTCCCCGTTCGCCGGGTTCGCCCTCGCCGCGCATGGACAGCATCTCGCCGTCGCCGACGCCCGCCGGGATACGGACCTTGATCTTCTTGGCGGTGGCCTTTCGGCCGCGGCCGTTGCAGAAAGTGCAGGGATTGCGGATGATCTTGCCGGAACCGCTGCATTCCGGACACGGACGCGAGGACATGACTGCGCCGAACATGGTCTGCTGGCGCGTGCTGACCTGTCCGGTGCCGTTGCAGCGCGTGCAGGTCTCGGGGGTCTCGCCTTCGCGGGCGCCCGTTCCCTGGCAGTGGTCGCACAGGTCTTCCTTGTTGACGGTGATCTCGCGCTCGATGCCGAACGCGGCCTCCATGAAATCCATGTTCATCCGGTATTTCAGGTTCGCGCCGCGCTGCGCCCGGCTGGCCTGCCGCCCGCCTCCGCCGAATCCGCCGAAAAAGGACCCGAACAGGTCGTCCAGGTTGATGTTGAAGTCCCCGAACCCGCCGAATCCCTGACCGTCCATGCCGGCATGGCCGTATTGGTCATATTGCTTGCGCTTGTCGGCGTCGCTGAGCACCGCATACGCTTCGTTGATTTCCTTGAATTTGGACTCGGCGGTTTTATCGCCCGGATTGAGGTCCGGGTGGAACTTCTTGGCCAGCGAACGGTAGGCCTTTTTCAGTTCTTCTTCCGAAGCGCCTTTCTGGACGCCAAGCACTTCGTAATAGTCTCTCTTCTCAGCCAAATTCCGGCTCCTCCTGTATACGGCCCGGCCACCGGCGGGATCTCCCGCCGGCGGCCGTTGCCGCGAATGCCTGGGTCAGGGGGTCAGTTGCTGTCGCCGCCCGCGTCCTTGAAGCCGTCGCTGTCCGGGCCGGGTCCTCCGGCGTTCGGATCCTGCTGCGCACCGGGATTCTGCTTGTAGATTTTTTCCGAGACCTTGTAGAACTCCTGCTGGAGCGCCTCGGCGTCGGTCTTCATTGCTTCGGTGTCGTTGCGGGACATGCTTTCCCTGAGGCGCGTGATCGCGTTCTCGATCGATGTGCGGTCGGAAGGTTCGACTTTGTCGCCGAGATCCTTGAGCGCTTTCTCCGCGTTGTAGATCGCCGAGTCCGCGGTGTTGCGGGCATCGACCTCTTCACGGCGCTTGTGGTCTTCCTCGGCAAACTGCTCCGCTTCCTTGACCGCCTGCTGGATGTCCTTCTCGGACAGGTTGGTCGTGGCCGTGATGGTAATCTTCTGTTCGCGGCCGGTACCGAGGTCCTTGGCCGAGACATGCGCGATGCCGTTGGCGTCGATGTCGAACGTCACCTCGATCTGGGGCCTGCCGCGCGGGGCCGGCGGGATGCCGTCCAGGATGAAGTTGCCGAGCGTCTTGTTGTACTGCGCCATCTCGCGCTCGCCCTGCAGCACATGGACGTCGACCTGGGTCTGGCCGTCCGCCGCGGTGGAGAAGACCTGGCTCTTTTTGGTCGGGATCGTCGTGTTGCGCTCGATGATCTTCGTGAACACGCCGCCCATGGTCTCGATGCCGAGGGACAGCGGGGTGACGTCGAGCAGCAGCAGGCCGGTGACTTCGCCGGTCAGGACCGCGGCCTGGATGGCCGCGCCGATGGCCACGCACTCGTCCGGGTTGATGCCCTTGAACGGCTCTTTGTTGAAGAACTTCTTGACCGCGTCCTGGACCGAGGGGGTCCGGGTCGAACCGCCGACCAGCAGCACCTTGTCGATCTTGTCGATGGACAGGCCGGAGTCGGCCATCGCGGAGCGGACCGGACCCATGGTCTTCTCGACCAGATCCAGGGTGAGTTCGTCGAATTTGGCACGGCTGAGGGTGATGTCCATGTGCTTGGGGCCGCTGGCGTCCGCGGTGATGTACGGCAGGTTGATCTGCGAGTTCGTCACGCCGGACAGCTCGATCTTGGCCTTCTCCGCCGCTTCGCGCAGTCGCTGCATGGCCATCTTGTCGCTGCGCAGGTCGATCCCCTGGTCCTTCTTGAAGCTGTCGACAAGCCAGTCGACGATCTTCTGGTCAAAGTCGTCGCCGCCGAGCCGGTTGTTGCCGGCCGTGGCAAGCACCTCGAAGACACCGTCGC
>CAZNGQ010000341.1:0-2115 GCA_964572095.1 uncultured Oscillospiraceae bacterium | reverse complement strand
GGCCGTCCCGCTCATCAAGCCCGAAGCCCCGATCATCGGCACCGGCATGGAGTACCGCGCCGCCAAGGATTCCGGCGTCTGCAAGGTCGCCAAGCGCTCCGGCGTCGTCGAGTTCGTCAGCGCCAGAAAAATCGTCGTGCGCGTCGACCGGCTGACAAGCGATACCTACAACCTGGTCAAATACATGCGCTCCAACCAGGGCACCTGCATCAACCAGCGTCCCCTGGTCCGTCCGGGCGAAAAGGTCAACGCCGGCGACATCATTGCCGACGGGCCGTCGACCGACAACGGCGAAATCGCCCTGGGCAAGAATGTCCTGATCGGGTTCATGACCTGGGAAGGCTACAACTACGAAGACGCCGTCCTGATCAGCGAGCGCCTGGTCCGGGACGACGTGTACACCTCTATCCATATCGAGGAGTACGAGTGCGAGTCCCGCGACACGAAACTCGGCCCCGAGGAAATCACGCGTGAAATCCCGAACGTCGGTGACGAGGCGCTCAAGGACCTCGACGAGACCGGCGTGATCCGCATCGGCGCGGAAGTCCGTTCCGGCGACATCATCGTCGGCAAGGTCACCCCCAAGGGTGAAACCGAGCTGACTGCGGAGGAACGCCTCTACCGCGCGATCTTCGGCGAGAAGATCCGCGAGGTCCGGGACACTTCCGTCCGTGTACCCCATGGCGAGTCGGGAATCGTGGTCGACGTCAAGACGTTCACCCGCGAGAACAACGACGAGCTCAAGCACGGCGTGAACAAGCTGGTCCGGGTCTACATCGCGCAGAAACGCAAAATCTCCGTCGGAGACAAGATGGCCGGCCGCCATGGCAACAAGGGTGTCGTTTCGCGCATCCTGCCTGCGGAGGACATGCCGTTCCTCGCGGACGGCACGCCGCTCGACATCGTCCTCAATCCGCTGGGCGTTCCTTCCCGCATGAACATCGGCCAGCTGCTCGAGGTCCATCTTGGCCGCGCGGCCAGGCTCATGGACTGGAAAGTCGCGACACCGGTCTTTGACGGCGCGACGGAAGAAGACGTCATCGACGCGTTCCGGCATGCCGGCATGGACGCGGACGGCAAGACGATCCTGTACGACGGCCGTTCCGGCGAACCGTTCGAGAACAAGGTCACCATCGGCATGATGTACTACCTCAAGCTGCTCCACCTGGTCGACGACAAGATCCATGCCCGTTCGATCGGCCCGTATTCACTCGTCACGCAGCAGCCTCTCGGCGGCAAGGCCCAGTTCGGCGGCCAGCGCTTCGGCGAGATGGAAGTCTGGGCGCTCGAGGCCTACGGCGCGTCCTATACGCTGCAGGAAATCCTGACCGTCAAGTCCGACGACATCACCGGCCGCACCAAGACGTACGAGGCGATCGTCAAGGGCGAGAACGTACCGGAATCCGGCGTTCCCGAGTCCTTCAAGGTCCTGGTCAAGGAACTGCAGAGCCTGGCGCTGGACGTTCGCGTCTACACTGAACAGAACCGCCTGATCGACATCAAGGAGACCGTCGAGGATGACAGCGACGTGCCGGAATACAATGGCGAGACCCTCCGGCCCGGCGACCTCTTCGGAGAGCTGACGACGGAAGAGACGGACATAGCGTCCGGCTTCACCGAGGTCCGGTTCGATGTCGACGGCACCGAAGTGGAAGTCACCCCGTCCGACGACGAGGACGACGATGTCGGGATGGCGGAAGCATTCTCCGGATTCATCGAAGATCCGGATGACGCCATCATCACGGAAGGCGAGGACGACACACTATGATGGACAACGCATCCAAGAACCCGACATTTGAAATGACCAATATCGAGGCGATCGGCATCGGGCTGGCCTCTCCGGAGAAAATCCTGGAGTGGTCGCGCGGCGAGGTCAAGAAGCCTGAAACCATCAATTACCGTACGCTCAAGCCGGAGCGCGACGGTCTGTTCTGCGAGAAGATCTTCGGTCCCCAGAAGGACTGGGAGTGCCATTGCGGCAAGTACAAGAAGATCCGGTACAAAGGCATTGTCTGCGACCGCTGCGGCGTCGAGGTCACCAAGGCGAAAGTCCGCCGCGAGCGGCTCGGCCATATCAAGCTGGTCGCGCCAGTGTCGCATATCTGGTATTTCCGC
>CAZNGQ010000340.1:0-2117 GCA_964572095.1 uncultured Oscillospiraceae bacterium | reverse complement strand
CCAGGTCGCGGTCGCGCTCGCCGGCGCGTTCGGCTGCGGTGTGAACGACCTGCCCCTGACACTGGTGCTGTCGTGGTACGAACAGAAAGCGGTCTGCATCCTGCTGACGCTGCTGGCCCTCGGCATCAAGAACATCTATCTCGGCCCGACACTCCCAGCGTTCCTCTCCTCCAACGTGCTGAAGATCCTTGTCGACAAATTCGACATCCATCCCGTCACGACGGCGGAAGCCGACCTTAAAACCATTCTCGGCTAGACAGGCGATCCACCCGGCCGAATGCAAAGGAAGCGCCATGGACACACGTCCGCGGCGCTTCTTTTCAACCCTGAAACAATCGGCTGCCTAGTCCCAGCCCTGGCATCCCGCGCCGACCACCTCGCAGGTAACCGGGTCCAGAAACGGAACGGATGGCCCTGACACTGGATTCCGAGGATCATAAAACAACACGCCGACCACCAACCCGTCCGCGAGGGAATCATCCCCGGTAAGAAACACCGGGGCCTGTTTCCAGTCCAATGTCCGGTCCAGGTATTCCCGTCGGCCGGGTGTCAGGGAGGTCCAGGCGGCTTCCCGGTATCGGTCGGCATCCTTCACTTCCTGAGTGACCGCCAGCGAATAATACCAGCCCCCGCCGAGCGGGGTGAAAAGCAGGGTGCGGTTGAACCAGGGCATGCCCAGCAGCAAGGCTTCCTCCGCCTCCACGCGCGCCGGGTCGCTGACATATCGAATGGACTGCTCGAATACGTAGTCCTGCCGATCAACGAGAAAGATCGCGTATTTCTCCAGAGGCTGAACCAGCGGGTCCGTCTCCAGGTAGCTCCAATCGTTCTGCGCGGCAACCGATTGGATCGGTCCGCGATCCATCAGTATGTTCGCCAGCTCCGACATCCCTGCATCTTCCAGCTTTGACAGATTGTCGGCTGACCCGCGCGCGAGGACAACGGGAGACTCCCGGATCGCATTCTGGTTTGTAAACAAAAAGTCCGCCAAGGTCTGGAACTCTTCGCGATACTCTTGAAAAAATCCGGTCACTTCGGATTCAGACAACGAAAGCATGGTGTCGATGTCCCGCTCACGGATCAGGTCCGACCGGTTGTTCCCGCCGGCCGGGGCAGGCAAGGCGCAACCAGCAACCAGGGCGAATCCGATCAGCAGGATGATCATCCGTATAGTCAGCCGATGGTTTTCTTTCATGTGACCTCCGACCCTGACCATCGTTCAATCGAACGATTCACCGCCAAGAACCTCGGCCGTATCCGGATCCAGATACTGGATCATCGGTCCGATCAGCGCTTCCAGATCCCTGTTGTGATGAACCAGGATCGAGATGACGGTCCGATGGCCGTGATCCGGCCCCCAGTCCTTGACCGTAACCAGCGCGTTCCGGACGGGTTGCTCAAAGTACGCGCGCGCGTCCGTGTCCTTGCCGCCCAGATAATCCAGCAATGCATCACGGTACCGATCCGCGTCCTTTACCTCATGGGTGAGCGTGACACAGTAGTACCAGCCATCCCCAAGGTCCCGGTAATGGCAGGTCCGGCTGAGGATTGTTTTTCCATACTCGCTGAAGACGGCCGATTCGACCGCACCGGGGTCGCTGACGTACTGCAGGGTTTGCTCGAACACGCCGGCTTCGCTGTCGACCAGCCAGATCGCCTGCGCAAATGGCGCCGCATCAGAGGAACCGATTTGCGGTGCATCCCTTCCAGACGACTGGCGATAACCTGCAACATCCAGATGGCTCTTATAGAGGGCGGTCAGGGACTTGAACGCTCCCTCGTCCAACAGTCGCCGAGCGACTGCGGCTTTGTCCGGATCGGTGATGCTCGAGAAATCGGCCGCGCCTCCGCCCATCAGGGTCAATCGACCGTTTGGCAGGGTCTGGCGCATGGTCAGGTAAACCGCCAACTCGGAAAACTCGTCGCGATGACTCATGAAAAAACCGGTTGCCTCGGCTGCCGGTATCCGTACGACCTGGTCGACATCCCGTTCGCGGATCAGGCCGGCGGCTTCGGCCGGTATCTCCGATGCCTGCTTGAGAGCGACCGGTTCCGCAACGAAACCGGTCCTGCCGCAGCCAACGGAGATGACCAGCAGCAGAACAACCGCCGGTACC
>CAZNGQ010000339.1:0-2130 GCA_964572095.1 uncultured Oscillospiraceae bacterium | reverse complement strand
GAAATAGTCTTTGGGCGCGCCGCCGAAGGCCACCACATCGGGCTTCCTCCGTCCTGGGCTCCGGCCGGGGCCGGTGGCGCTGTAGCTGGCCCGCATCCAGTCATCGCCGCTCCGATCGGCGGCGCCCACGGACAAGGCGTTCACGCTGTCGGACGGCACCTGGATACGGTTAAGGCCGAGGGCGGCATCGCGTTCCCCGTTGTTGCCGACTGCAACAGTCATCAGGGTTTCGCCATCGCTCAGGATGCTGTCGATGACGGCCGTCCAGGCATGGACATCCTGGTCCTCGACCGGCAAGTCCGGTCCCAGGCTGAGGTTGATGAACTGGTACTGGCGCGAGAGCAGGACAGTTTCGACATGGCCGAGCGTGCGATACAACTCGTACGGGTCTTCCCCGTCGATCTTGGCGTCGAGAACCCGATGGTGATCGACCGGCGCATAAGGGCGCTCCGCCGTCGCTTCCGGCTCGATCGGCCCAAACAGGAGGGCCGACGTCACGCCCAATCCGTGTTCGTTGAAATCGGCCACGTCGCTGGCATCCTCGTCGGCCAGGAAATAGCGCCGGACATAGCGGTCGAGCACGTGTTCTGCCGGCAACCCGCCATCGAGCACCGCCACCTTGGGTTCCCGGGAGAGGGGCTCGCCGCTGGGAAGGGCAAACGATACGGCGAGTGGCATGCTGCGGGTCACCGGACGGGCGGCGCGCAGGTGCGGCATCGGCCGGACCACGCGGGTCAGCGTGAACTGGGCGAGGCGTTCCAGGCCGGCGGCATTGCCCTCGACTGCGACAAAGAGCAGGCGGCCCGCCTCGAATTCGAACTCCCCATTGACCATGAAACCGCAGTCGTTGGCGTAATCGGCAAACCAGGCGCGGACATCGGCGGCATCCCCTTCCGGCGGCAGGTGTAAGCCGACCTCGAAGACATGCCCGACATGGGCGCCCTCCAGATGCAGGCGATCAGTCGGGGTCATGGCAGCAAAGGTCTCGATACGGGCGAATTGTTCGGCGACCGGTAATTGCTCATGCAGGCTCCGGGCAAAGTCCGGGAAGTTCTGCAACGCGGATCGGGTGCCGGCGACGAAAAGTTCCGTGGTCTCGGCTTCGGGCGGTGCCTTCTTCTGGGTCTGCCGGCGCGGCCGGATGCGGCGGGTGCGCGACCCCAGCGAGGCCAGGCCGACCTGATCGAGCAGCAGCTTCGGGAAAAAGGATTTGGCCAAGTAGGCCGGGTGCAATACCAGACGGGCCACCGCCAGGTCGTCGGCGCAAGCTTTGGGCGGCAAGGCCTCGAAGAGTCTGTTGGCCGCCTCGATCTCGGGAACGATGGTCCGCTTCGCCTCACTCAAGGTATAGGGATGCGCCTTGTCACTGGGCTTCTTCTTGGGAGCCTCGATGGGATAGGTCAGCAGTTCGGCGCGGCCGATCAGGTATCGCGTGGACATTTACTTGAGTCCCCTTCCTTTGCGGGGCGACGGCCCCGCATGTTTGCGGATGGTGTCGCGGGCGACACCCGTCATCTGGCTGATTTGCATATGGGTGTGCTGGCCGGTCTTGGCCAGTTCGATGGCGAGGTTCAAGCGCTCGATTTTACTCAGCGCCTCCTGGCGCTGGCCGATGGCGCTGCTGATCAGCTTCTCGATCGGCGCCGTCTGCAGGGCATGGCCGCGGCGCAAGGCATTGATGCTGCGTTCCACGTCCGACAGCGACTGCCCCTGCAGGCCGGCGGCCAGCACGTTGATCCACGACTCGAATATTTTCCGGTCATCGCCCAGGAAGCGGTTGATCGCCACCGAGATCGCCGCAGCATCCGGTGCATCGAACTTGAGGACCAGATCGAAACGGCGCCACAACGCCGGATCGACCAGTTCCGGGTGATTGGTCGCCGCCAGCAGCAGCCCGCTGTCCGGCCACTGATCGACTTCCTGCAGCATCACGGTGACCAGGCGCTTCAGTTCGCCGATGTCGGACTCGTCGCTACGTCGCTTGGCGATGGCGTCGATTTCATCGAGCAACAGGACAGCCGCGTGCTTCTTGGCATGATCCAAGGCCGCCCGCAGGTTGTTGCCGGTCTTGCCGAGGAGGCTGCTCATCACCGCCGTCAGGTCAAGCACCCACAGGGGTTTGCCCAGGGC
>CAZNGQ010000338.1:0-2133 GCA_964572095.1 uncultured Oscillospiraceae bacterium | reverse complement strand
GGGAGGCTGGTCGACCACGCGCTGCGGGTATGCGATGTTGATAGGAAAGATTTAGCCCGCTGCGTGTTCGGACTCGCCGGCGTGGACACCCGCAGGCAGCACGGGATCATCTCGGACATGATCCGGTCGCTGGGGATCAAGGATTTCCTGCTGTGCAACGACTCCTTCCTCGGGGTCAAGGCGGGTTGTCCGGGCGGATCGGGGATCGGCGCGGTCAACGGCACCGGGTTTTCCGTCGGCGGCATCGATCCGGCAGGGCGGATGTTGCAGTTCGGCGGCCAGGGTGACTTGACCGGGGACTATGGCGGCGGCGGTTTTGTCGCGCGGCAGGGCATCGCGGCGGCCTACCGCACCCTGTACGCCGACCGGGCCGAATCGGTCCTGACGGACCTCTTTTACCGGGAGCTCGGCATCAGCCGAAAAGAGGATTTCCTCGAGACGCTGCTGGACGAGTCGGAACGGGGAGAACGCCGGATCTCCGACTTGAACCGGATTGTGTTCCAGGCGGCACTGGCGGGCGACCCTGCGGCAGCCGCGATCCTGGAAAACATGGGATTGGCCTATGCGCGCGCGGTCGGCGCGGTGATCGACGGACTCGATTTTCCACCGGAGACCCGGCTGGATGTCGTCCTGGCCGGCTCGCTGTTCGTCCGCGGCGAGAGCCCGGCCGCGATCCAAACGCTGGAGGCCGCCGTGCGCGGGCGATATCCGGATCGGACGGTTGAATTTTCCATCCTGCGTCACCCGCCGGTGGCCGGCGCGGTCCTGTGGGCGCTGGAGGGGGTCGGGGTGACCGGCATGTATGAGAAAGTGACCGGGCAGTTCCGCTGACAGCCCTCGCGGACCGTTACGGCTGTACGGATGAAGCCTGGATCCGGTCAATAACCCCGACGATCTCCGCCGAGGGGATGGCCAGCGCGGCGGTCTTCCCGGATTCGGTGCCGGTCGTCGACGCATAGACGACCCCGATGACCCGGCCGTCCGCGTTGATGACCGGGCTCCCGCTGTTGCCCTTGTATACCGGGCCGTCGAGCACGAGAACCGGGCTGTCGCGACCTTCCTGCCAGGTGAAGCCCAGGACGACCGCGCGGGTGACGATGCGGAAAAAGCCGAGCGGATTGCCGATCAGCAGCACCTCGTCACCCTGTTCCGGCAACGACACGCTTTCCAGATCCAGATAGGGCAGCCTCTCCTCCTCCAGGGCCAGAAGAGCCAGATCCGCGCGGGGATCCGCGAGCAGGACGCCGACGGTATATTGCTTACGGTCGGACTGGAAGCTGACGTCGACCTGCTCCGCGCCATCGGTGATATGGTCGTTCGTCACGATGAGCCCATCGGGAGACACGTTGAAACCGGTGCCGCCCCGGTTGTCCGCCTCGACCCGGACGACAGCCTGCATCAAGGCCTGGATTTGGGGATCCCGGGCTATCTTGCGAGATTCCAGCAGGAAATCCAGATTCGGCATGCCGAACAGCCTCAGCATGCCACCAAAAATCAGAAACAGAAATGAAACCGCCAATATGAGAGCCATGACACGGGCGACATATACCCGCCAGCGGCGTGAAGGTTCTACCGGAAGTAGTTCTTCCTCCGGCAGATTCTCAAAGGGATCCTGCGGCTCGATGGGGATGAGGACCACTCCCTTTCCGGCTAGATCTCGAAGGAACGGATGAGCTCAGTCCCTGTGATGCGGTCCCCGTCGATTTCTTCACCCAAACCGGGCGTGTCGTTGAGCGTCAGGACGCCGTCCGCGCCCAGGCGTTTTTCCAGGCAGAACGCGGTCTTGCGGTCCAGCCACTGGAGCAGGTACTCGGCGCGGGGCGAGACGTCGGGCGACATCGCGGCCACGACGTGCAGCGCGGGCATCAGCGAGTGTCCGTGCGGGATGAAGGTCGTCTGGTACACCTCGCACAGGTCGCCGATCCGCATCGCCTCGGTGATGCCGCCGCACCACTCGGGGTCGGACTGCATCACGTCGAAGATCCCGTCCCGCAGGTAGGCGTTGACCTCCATGCGGGTGTACAGGTGCTCGCCGCCGGCCAGTGGGATGCTTGTCTCGGCTTTGAGCCGGCGATACCCGTCCGCCATGTGCGGGCGCAGTACCTCCTCGACAAACAGCGGACGGACGGCCTC
>CAZNGQ010000337.1:0-2139 GCA_964572095.1 uncultured Oscillospiraceae bacterium | reverse complement strand
ACTGGCCGTCGATGAGCAGGTCGCCCTCGTCGTACCGGTCGAGCCCGCCGATCACGTTGAGAAGCGTGGTCTTGCCGCATCCGGACGGCCCGAGCACGGACACGAATTCGTTTTTGCGGAACGTAATGGATATCCCCTGGAGCGCGGGGATCGATTGATCCCCGATCCGGTAGGACTTGTGTATGTTTTCCAGTCTGAGCATGGACATGGGTTGCCTCCGATTGCGTGATGTAGTGGGCCCATCCTAGCGGGGCAACATGAACCGAACATGAATGGGACGACCAAAACGGGTCGATTGCGTCAGCGGATCGCCGCGAGAAAGGTCTGCCCGTATTTTGCGGCCTTGGCTTTGCCGACCCCCGACACCTCCAGGAACTCCTCGATCGTTGCCGGACGTTTCCGGCACATGTCCTTCAGCGCGGCATCCGTGAAGATGATGTACGCCGGCACGTGCGCCGCCATGGCCAGTTTGTTGCGTATGGTTTTGAGCCGGGCGAACATGCCGGAATCAACGGAGTCGTCGTCCGGTTCCGCGCCCCGGCCGCGGGGCGTGATCCGCGCCTGCTTCGGCGTCTGGGCCGCGATTTTCATGACGATTTTTTCCTGACCGCCCAGTACCGAGTCCGACTGCTCCGTCAGCGCGACCACCGGATACTGGTCGGTCGTGAGCGCCAGCCATCCGCCCTCGGCCAGGAAGTCGATGATCTGCGTCACCTGCTGTGCCGGCGTGTCCGACAGGAGTCCGAACGCCGGCAGGGCCTCCAGGCTGTACTGCTGGATCCGGGCGTTCCGGCTGCCGCGCAGGAGGTCGGCGATCATCTTCTTGCCGAACCGCTGCCTGCGCTGGGCCAGCTGGTAAACGCACGCGACGATCGCCTGTGCCTCCCGGGAGATGTCCGCCTCCTCAAAACGCGTCAGGCAGTTGGAGCAGTTGCCGCAATGATCCTGCGACGTCTCGCCGAAGTACCGCAGGATATAGGCGCGCAGGCATCCGCCGGTCGTGCAGTAAGTCGTCATGATCCGGAGCCGCTCGCGGTCCTTTTGCCGGATGTCCTCGCGCGCCTCTGGAGACAACTCGTCGTTGTCGCCGGATTGCTCGATCATGAAGGAGTTCAACTGGACATCCTGCCCGCTGTACAGCAGAATGCAGTCCGCCGGCTCCCCGTCCCGACCCGCGCGCCCGGCCTCCTGATAGTAGCTTTCCAGGTTTTTCGGCATGTTGTAGTGCACCACAAACGAGACGTTGGACTTGTCGATCCCCATCCCGAACGCGTTGGTCGCCACCATGATCCGCTTGCGGTCATACAGGAAGTCGTCCTGGTTCGCGCGCCGCTCGTCCTCGCCCAGTCCGGCGTGGTACCGAGTCGCCGGATAGCCGCGGGCATCCAGATCCGCGCACACCTCCTCGACGATTTTCCGCGTGGCGCAGTAAACGATACCGGCTTTTTCCCGGTTCTCCTGGACGATCCCGATCAAGGCTGTGGCTTTATGCTGCGGCTTGCGGACTTCGAAATGCAGGTTTTCCCGGTTGAATCCGGTCGTGATCCGCAACGGGTCGCGCAGCTGCAGGCTGGCGACGATGTCGTCCCGGACCTGTGCCGTCGCCGTCGCGGTAAATGCGCTCACGATGGGCCGGACGGGCAGCCGGTCGATGAACTGGACGATCCGCAGGTAGCTCGGGCGGAAATCCTGGCCCCACTGCGAGATGCAGTGCGCTTCGTCGACGGTCACCATCGAGATCGGCACTTTTCGCGACAGCGACAGGAAGCCCTCGGTCAGCAGCCGTTCCGGCGCGACGTAGAGGATCTTGTACTCCCCCGCGAGCGTCTGGCGGAACACCTCGCGGTACTCCTCCGGCGTCAGGGAGCTGTTGATGAACGCCGCGCGGATGCCCGACTGCTCCAGCGCGTTCACTTGGTCCTTCATCAGGGAGATGAGCGGAGAGACGACGATCGTCACGCCGTCGAGCAGCAGGGCCGGGATCTGGTAGCAGATCGACTTGCCCGCGCCGGTCGGCATGATGCCCAGGACGTCCCGGTGCGCCAGGATGTCGTTGATGATCTCGAGCTGGCCCGGCCGGTACCGAGTGTGGCCAAAATAATCCCGGAGGATCGTGAACTTGTCCAAGTGAGGGTCTCC
>CAZNGQ010000336.1:0-2145 GCA_964572095.1 uncultured Oscillospiraceae bacterium | reverse complement strand
GCGATGGTGTGCCGGTCCAGCCGGACGCCTGTGATTTTCATGGTTTTGTCCTCCTCTTTCTATGTCACCCCTGCTGGTGCTCCCGGTCGAAGTATCCCTTGGGGGAGATGCCGTAGTGCCGCTTGAACGCTTTATAAAACGTATTGAGATTCGTATACCCCACGGCGCCGCCGATGTCCTTGATGGACTTCCCGCCCTCGGTCAGCAGGCGGACCGCCGCGTTCAGCCGGACGGACTCGATGACGTTCGAGAGGTTCTCCCCGGTGAGGTTCTTGAAAAAGTACGAGAGATAGTTCTCGGTCAGCAGGAATCGGGATGCGATCATGCCGAGGCACAGCTGGTCGTTCGCGTAGTTCTCTTCGATAAACGTCCGGATGGACTCGGCCAGGCGGGTGTTTTTCATGTTGCGTTTCTCGTTGACGCTCCGGCACAGCAGCTCCGTGATCTCGCGGAAACGCTCGAGCTGGATGTCGAGGTCGGCGTTCTTGTCCGTGTAGACGATGTGGTCGAACCGGACCGCGTCCTCCGGGGAGGTCAGCTCGATCTCGTTGCGGGCGCGGATGAACGTGCATTTCATCGCGACAATCAAGTATACCGCGCAGGTCACCGTGATGTGGTACTCGTCCCGGTTTTGCGCGAGTGTACTCCGCACCACGCTCACCGCGTCCTCGCCGCTGCCGGACAGGAGATGGTTCAGGAGCCGGTTCTCGACCTCGAGCGGGTAAAAAAACGACTCGAGGGCCGCGCCGCGGGCTGGCAGCACGAGAATCGGGCCGCTCGCGCGGGCGTCCGTCCGCTGGAGCTGTGCCACGAGGGCGTAGTAGGTCGCGCTGATCAGGTCCGGATCCTCGATGCCGGCGCTGACCGCGCACCGGATCTGAATTTTCATCTCGCCCAGGACCTCGTCGATCAGGTCCGATACCGTGCCCCGGATCGCGTCCGGGTCGGCGGGCCGGTCCAGGCAGAACACGAGCGCGATGCGGTTGAAGTCCGCCTTGTGAACCAGGACGTCCGGTTCGACCCGCTTCTCCAGCAGGTCCGCGATGACCGTGGAAGTCATGTCCATCTCGTCCAGGAACTCCGCGTGGATTTCGGAGTTGTAGCCGACCAGCTCGAAGACCGCAAGCGCATAACTGTGGAACTCCATCACCAGGCCGGAGTAGATGGCCGCGGTGCCCCGCTCGCCCGGACTGGTGAACGTACCCTTGAGCAGACGGTCGATGAAGTTTACCTTGCCGTATTCGTACCGGCGGGTGATTTCGTCGCGGAGGTCCTGGTTGTTGCGGACCAGGCTGCGAATATGGTGGTCCAGCGCGCCGTATTCGTTATCGCCGGCGGGCGTCTTGTCGTCGCCCTGGGCGCCGAGGCTCCGTACCAGTCTCCGGAGCGGGATCATGTTGTAGAACGAGAACGAGACGGCCAGGATCACGCCGGCGGCCAGGATGGCTGCCAGGTTCATGATGATGTTTGTGAGGATCCGGTTCTCCTCGGCGAAAAACAGCGGGGTCGGGACCAGCAACAGGTAGTTCCACCGGATGTTTTGCATCTCGCTTTGAAAAACGAAGTGCTCGCCGCTGTCGAGCCGCACCCGCTGTCCGTCGGCCAGGACGGTAAAATCGGCCGGCGCGCCGTCGATCCGGGTCTCGGCCGTGGCGTAGACCAACCCGCCCTTGTCGTCGCAGAGGACCGCGACGACCCCCTTGGGCAGAAGCATCTCGAGTCCGTCGATCAGACGCTGCGCCCGGATCCGCGCGATCAGCGTGGTCTTGGACTCGTCCGACGCGTACGGCAGGTCCTGGCGGATGTCGACGAACGTCGATCCGGTATGGGTGTCCCGGACGCCGGTGGCGCTCATGAGCTGGGGTTTGGCCAGGGCGGCGCGCCATTGGCCGTAGGACATGTTGGGGTAGGCGAGCTTGGTGTCGTAGTACGCTTCGGCGTACAGCCCCACGTCGCCGGCGGAGACAAAGAGCCCGGCGCGCCCGAAGTAAAGGATCAGCTCCTCGAAAAAGCCGTTGGTGTAGTTGTACGGCTGGAGTTCCGTCGAGTAGGTGTTGAGGAGGGATACGGCCTCCGGACGGATCGGCGGATCGAGCAGCCGGATCTCTTCGGTGGCCCGCCGCGCCTGGAGGATGATGGCCAGGT
>CAZNGQ010000335.1:0-2162 GCA_964572095.1 uncultured Oscillospiraceae bacterium | reverse complement strand
ATCAGTTGAGCACCTTTACGATTCAATTCCGGATCCATGAAAATACGTACAATTTTCGCAAGAGCAAATGGATGTAACGATGTGCCAAGTTCGTCAACGACGACCGTCTTGCCATTTCTCAAGGCATCAATGATAGGCACAAGATAGCCTACCAGCTGCATCGTCCCTTTGGATTCAATGCTTTCCACCGGCAATCGGATGGATGTGTTTCCGACTTGGACGTTCGAACATAAAATATACCCTTCGCCATCGCCGATCGGATTTCTCATACAGGATATTAGCTGTTTCCCGATTTCAGAAGCGTAAAGGCAGGTGTTCATCAGGTCAACGACCTGAAGAGCTTCCGCTTCTGAACGAAAGACGAGTGGCGGACTATCGCGTTCGATGTACAGTAATAGACTGTCCGTCATCCAGGTTTCGATATGATTAGCGATTTCCCAACCGACCAGATATTTGAAACTCCCGGTCAGAAACAGCTCATCATTATGTCTATTTACTGGTTTTCCATTTCTTTTATAATCCCCGCTACTCGCGTCTTGTTTATATGCGAACGTCATTTTCTCGTTCAACTCAACGCTTCCATCATTGCAGACAAAGGCCTCTACACCATCCACCAGTAATCTCTCACCAGTGATGTTTATATTGCCTTCCTCGTCAACCTTAAGAGCGATCTCATACTCGTACGTTTTCTCATCCTGCGCAAAGACAATTCCCAGAACCGTGGGTTCCGTGTTCCCATCGTACAGGAAGCGCAGGATCGCATTATTCACATGTGAATCGGCCTTCATCGCTTTGGTCACATTACCTGTCATGACAAGGTTGCGGAAAAACCGTAAAGCGGCAATCAGGTTCGACTTACCACTGGCATTAGGGCCAAAGATGGCACAAACCGGCAGGACTCGCTTCGGATCCTTTTTTCTCCGGATGAGCGAATCGTTGTGGTCACGCTGGGATGAAGCGATCATGGACAGGGTGTTTACCTGACGGAACGTCTTAAAATTGCCAAATCGAAAACCCAGAAGCATGTGCATGCCCTCCGTTTCGTTGGCTTTAGTATAATTCTTTGGATTGTACTTGCGTGTCTTATTTGAGAATTTTTCTCAATTAGTCAAATCCTATTCCGCCGGCCTCTATCCGCCGACCATCCGCAGGAACACGTCCGCCAGCTTCGGGTCGAACTGCCAGCCCCGGCCGGCATCGATTTCGCGGATGGCGTCGGTCCATTTCATCGCGGGCTTGTACGGGCGGTCGTGCGTCATCGCGTCCCAGGAGTCGGCGAGCGACACGATGCGCGCCAGCAGCGGGATGTCTTCGCCGGACAGCCCGCGCGGGTAGCCGGTGCCGTCCCAGCGTTCGTGGTGGGAGCGGATGTCTTCGCAGATCGTGCTGGCGTGCGGGATGAGGTTGACGATGCGCGCGCCGATGTCCGGGTGCTGGCGCATGGTCATCCACTCGGAGTCGTCGAGGGGGCCGGCTTTGAGCAGGATGTTTTCGTTGATCGCGATCTTGCCGATGTCGTGCAGGTTGGCGAGCAGCTCGAGGTTCGCGAACTGGCTGGCCGGCAACCCGATGGCGCGGGCCATGGCGAGGGACAGGTCCTTGAGCCGGAGCGCGTGCTCTTCGGTTTCGATGTAGCGCTCGCGGAGCAGGGCGAGCAGGGTCTGGATGGGGGCGGACAGCAGGCTGTCGGAGCGGTTGAGCTTGTCCTCGAGCAGCCGGTTTTCCGCCAGGGCGCAGGCGGCCTGCAGGTGGCCGCCGCATTCGTCGGCGGTCGCCATGCCGCAGGCGAGGCCGACGGGAAATCCCAGCCGGGGGTGGCTCTGGAAGATCAGCTCAAGCCGGCGGACGATTGCATATGCCTGTTCCGTGCGGGTGTCGTGCAGCAGGACGAGGAACTCGTCGCCTCCGGCGCGGGCGATCGGGGTGCGGGGCGGGACGAGGTTTTTCAGCTGGGCGGCGACTTCGACCAGAACCTGGTCGCCAACCGGGATGCCGCGCTGTTCGTTGATCGTGTGCAGGTTGTTGATGTCGAGCGAGAGCACCGTGGTGTCGGATTCCGCGATCGGGAGGCCGCCCGGCTGCTGCATCAGGCGGGCTTCCGCCTCGGCGAGATGGGTCTGGAGCCAGTGGCGGGAAAACACCCCGGTCAGCTGGTCGTGTTT